>DASXQN010000300.1:0-12197 GCA_036507155.1 Anaerolineales bacterium | reverse complement strand
CGGGACAGGATCAGGGCCACGATCGTGGAAATACCGGAGGCAAGCAACACGGTGCCGACGTGAAAGCCGCAGAACGCGGCCACGAACACGGTGGCCGGGACCATGGTCAGCACATGCTGGAAGCCGAGCAGGACCAGCTGGGTCGGCGGTGGCATATCATTGGGCAGGTAGCCCATGAGCGCGGTGGATTTCTTCGCGCCTGAGTTCGTCTTCGTGGGGGTTGTTTTTGTCATTTGCGTGATTCTCCTCGGTTTGATTTCAAACTGCATGAATGGGTCGAACGGTGCGTCGCAAAATCAATGCTCACCTCCGCATGAAAAATCGCCATGCAGGTGGCTGCATGGCGACATAAAAACGCAAACCCGTCGATTGGCTCACGACCACTCGGTTGGCCACCCAGGCTGCGATCGACGGGGCGCGCATCGGGCACATATCAAAAAAGATAACACTGCCAGTGTGCGGACGACGCGCTGATTTAGCGGTCTAGACGGCTCGCGTCGCCGCGGCTTTCCGCTGTTGACTCTCGCCTTTGGGATGTGCTAAACTCCAAAACGCGATCCAGCCTGCCTGGCCGCGTCGGCGCGAAATCCGGCCGCCGCCGCGAACCAGCGGCAATCACTTGTATCCCGCGTGAGGTCCATCCAATGCTCTTGAAGGGCGAGGTAACAATTCGAGCGCCGCGCAAACAGGTCTGGGATTTTATGACCGATCCGAATCAAATCGGACAATGCGTCCCCGGCGTGGAAAAGATCGAGGTGATCGAGCCGAACAAGCGCTATCGCGGGATCGCGTCGGTGGGGTTTGGCGGCGTCAAGGCACGCTTCAACGGCGAGGTGGAGGTACTCGAGCTGGACGAACCCGATCATGCGAAATTGAAGGCGCATGGCACGGCCTCGGGCAGCGCCGCCGATGCGGTCAGCGAGATGACGCTGAGCGACGCTCCGGGCAATTCCACTCACGTGCAATGGACGGCGGATGTCAACGTCTCGGGCCAACTCGCCAGCCTGGCCGCCCGGTTGATGGGACCCGTGACCCAGAAACTGTCCAGCGCCTTCTATGAGGAAGTGCGCAGGAAGATCGAGACGCAGGGCGCCGATACCCAATCGGCCGGCTGACCTTACAAAACCTCCCGCATCCACATACACATTCATGCGCGATTTGCTGCCCGACCTCGACCGCTGGCACGGGGATCATGACTCGATTGCGCTCGCAACCGTGATTCAAACCTGGGGTTCCGCGCCGCGCCGCGCGGGCTCGATGATGGCGCTCACGCTGGACGGAAAGATCTCCGGCTCGGTCAGCGGAGGTTGCGTGGAGTCTGCGGTGGTCGAGGCCGGGATTGAAAGCCTGCAAAGCGGCCAACCCCGGCTTTTACATTTTGGTGTCTCAGACGAAACCGCCTGGGAGGTGGGCCTGGCCTGCGGCGGAACGATCGAGGTCTTCGTCCAGCCCCTCGCTCCGGACGCGTTTCGCGCCCGCCGCGCCGCGCTCCTCGACGAGGTTTCCGCCGCCTGTGCCACCATCGTCCGCAGCTCCGCCGAAATTCTTGGACGCGAAATTCTGCTTCGCGAAGACGGCACCTTGACCGGCTCGGTCGGGCCGGACTGGGACGAGAGCGTGCTGCGATTGGCCCGGCAAGCCTTGGCCGACGGTACTACCCGCCGTGTTCCGCTGGATGAATCGGTGGAGGTCTTCGTGGAGTCGATCCTGCCTCCGCCGACGATCGTGGTGGTCGGAGGCGCGCATATCGCCATGGCGCTCGTCACCCTGGCAAAAACACTGGGCTATCGCACCATCGTGATCGATCCCCGCAAGGCCTGGGGCAATGCACGGCGCTTCCCAAATGTGGATCAGCTGATCCAGGCGTGGCCCGAAGAGGCATTCAAGCAACTCCCGCTGACGCGCTCGACAGCGGTGGTGATGCTCTCTCACGATCCGAAGCTTGATGACCCTGCATTGAAGATCACACTGCCGGGACCGGCATTTTATGTCGGTGCGCTCGGCAGCCGATCGACGCAAGTCAAGCGCCGCGAGCGCTTGCTCGAGGCCGGACTTAGCGAAGCGCAGGTGGCCCGTTTGCACGCGCCCATCGGTTTGCCGATCGGCGCGGAGACGCCAGAGGAGATCGCGCTCGCCATCATGGCCCAGGTCGTTGAGGCCGCGCACCAACAAGCCCGCCAGGGGGAAGCGCAAGTCCATTGACTCGATATCCTATTCAATGAGGCAGATAAATGAAGCCAGCCCCGTTTGAGTATCGGGCGCCCGACTCACAGGAGCAAGCGCTGGCGTTCCTGCAGGAGTTCGGCGGGGACTCCAAGTTGCTGGCCGGGGGGCAGAGCCTGGTGCCGGCCATGAATTTTCGTGTCGTTCAACCCAGCGCGCTGATCGACCTCAACCGCGTGCGCGACCTGGATTACATCCGCGCCGACGGCCAATCCACTCTGCGCGTCGGGGCCATGACGCGCGAGCGGCAATTGGAATTCGATCCGCTCATCTCGAGCTGGTCGCCTCTGCTGGCAGAGACCATGCCGCACGTGGCACATCCACAGATCCGGAACCGCGGCACGTTGGGTGGCAGCCTGGCCAACGCGGACCCGGCCGCGGAACTGCCGGTCATCATGCTGGCCCTGCAAGCGCGCCTCAAGGTCCGCAGCGCCTCGAGCGAGCGCTGGCTCGCCGCGCAAGACTTCTTCACCGGAATGTTCAGCACCGCCCTTGCGCCGGACGAGATGCTGGTGGAGATCGAACTGCCAGCAATACCTGCGCATACCGGCTGGTGTTTCATGGAGGTCGCGCCGCGCGCCGGAGACTACGCAATGATGGGCGTCGCCGTTTTGGTGAGCCTGGACGACCGCGGTAACTGCGGGCAGGCACGGCTTGTATACCTCAACGCAGGCGACGGCCCGGTGGAGGCTGCACGGGCGGCCGCGCTGTTGGTCGGCCAGGCGCTCACCGAGCAAGCGATCGAAGCCGCGGCAGAAATGGCCGGCGCCACAGAGATCACACCATACGGTAACATCCACGCCTCCCCTGACTATCAGCGCCACCTGGCACGCGTCCTCACGCGCCGGGCGCTCTACATAGCCGGCGGGCGCGCGAGCGGTGAACCCAGATGACACAATCTATTCCTGTCAACGTGACTGTAAATGGCAAAGCCTACAAGCGCGAGGTCGAACCGCGCCTGCTGTTGAGTGATTTCCTCCGCCATGAACTTGGCCTGACCGGCACGCACGTCGGCTGCGAGCACGGCGTATGCGGCGCATGCACGATCCTGCTGGACGGAGAGTCCGTGCGGTCCTGTCTCATGTTTGCCGTGCAAGCCGACGGGCACGCGCTCACCACGGTCGAGGGCCTGGCGACCCCCCTTTCATCCCCCCATCGCGAAGGGGATGGGGGGAAAGAGGGGGGTATGCACGCGCTCCAGGAGTCATTCTGGGAGACCCACGGATTGCAATGCGGTTACTGCACGCCGGGCATCCTGATGTCGATGATCCCTTTCCTCGAGAAGAATCCGCGCCCCACGGAATTGGAAATCCGCACGGCGCTCTCCGGCAACCTTTGCCGCTGCACCGGCTATCAGCACATCGTCGACGCGGTTCTGGATGCCGCACTCAAACTGGCTGCTCCGGACTAACACATGAAAACCCGCGCCATGCTGGACGACCTTTTCGAGCGCCTTCAAACAGCTGAGGCGCGCTTTGCTGCCGAGGAACCGCGCGTGCACGCGTTTCTCCCGGAGCCAGAGCGCTTCACGCGCTTGCGCGCAGAAGCGGACGCGCTGGTAGATCGTTTTCCAAATGCGGCGGAACGACCGCCGCTGTTCGGTCTGCTGGTCGGCGTGAAAGACATGTTTCAAGTGGAAGGATTCGTTACGCAAGCCGGCAGCCGCTTGCCGGCAGAAGTGTTACAAGGCGCGCAGGCAGTGAGTGTCACGCGCCTCAAAACGGCCGGAGCTTTGATGCTCGGCAAAACCGTCACCACTGAATTTGCGTACTTCTCGCCCGGTCCAACGCGCAATCCTCACGCGCTCGAACATACACCGGGGGGTTCGAGCAGCGGTTCGGCCGCGGCTGTTGCCGCGGGCATGTCTGCGTTGGCGCTCGGCACGCAGACGATCGGTTCGATCATCCGCCCGGCCGCTTTCTGCGGCGTCTTCGGGTTGAAGCCTACATACGACCGCATCTCGAAAGCCGGCGTGATCCCGCTCTCGCCCTCGCTGGATCATGTAGGCTTCTTCGCGCCGGACGTGTTCACCGCGCTGCGAGTGGCTCCCGTGATCTACAACGAATGGGACGGAGCGATCCCAGCGCGGACGAAACCGATTTTGGGCATTCCCGAAGGACCGTACTTGGACGCCGCGTCGGACGACGCCCGGGCCTGTTTCGCGACGAATTGCCGCGTCCTGTCTGACGCGGGGTACGAACTACGCCATATACCCGCAATGCCCGATTCTGCGGAAATCCGTGCGCGCCACGATCTGATCATGTCGGCCGAGGCCGCACGCGTACACGCAGGCTGGTTTGCAAAATATGCGGAATTGTACGCGCCCAAGACCGCCCAGTTGATCCGCCGCGGGCAGGCGATCTCCGATGCGCAGCTTGCACAAGCATCAGCGCAGCGGGATGCCTGGCGCGATGAAATCAGCGCGCTGATGGAGTCCAACTCGATTGACCTGTGGATCGCGCCCTCGACGATCGGCCCGGCGCCACGCGGCCTCGAAAGCACGGGCGACCCCATCATGAACCTGCCCTGGACGCAAGCTGGCTTCCCAGCTGTAAACCTGCCAGCGGGAAAGAGTCAGGGTGGGCTGCCGCTCGGGCTGCAGGTGATCGGCGGATGGTCCCGCGATGAGGCATTACTACATTGGGCGATCGATCTCGAAAGAGTGGTGCGCCTGCCATGACCGTCACAAGATGGGAGCTGCGCGCCGGCGCATATTATGATTCGGTCGTGCTGATGCAGTTGCAGCGCGGTCTGCTCGAGCTGCCGGGCGTCGTCGACGCGGGCGTCGTGATGGCCACGCCGGCCAATCGCGAGCTGCTCGGCGCGAATGACTTGTTGCCCGATTCGATCGCGGCCAACCCGGACGATATGCTCATCGTGGTGAAGGCGCAATCCGATGAAGCCGCGCAGGACGCGCTTTCTCAGGTCGATGCGCTGCTCTCACGTCGACGCTCCGCTGGTGGCGAGCAGGAATTCCGTCCGCGCAGCCTGGCTGCAGCCGCGAAACAATTGCCCGAGGCGAGCTGGGTGCTGATCTCCGTGCCTGGACGTTACGCGGCCGGCGTGGCGCGCGAGGCGCTCGACCTCGGCCGGCATGTTTTTCTCTACAGCGACAATGTCTCTCTCGAAGATGAGATCGCCCTCAAGAAAAGCGCGCGGGACAAGGGCTTGCTGGTCATGGGCCCGGACTGCGGCACCGCGCTGATCAACGGCATCGGGCTGGGATTTGCCAACCGCGTCCGGCGCGGACCGATCGGCCTGGTCGGCGCGTCGGGGACGGGTCTGCAGGCGATCACCGCGCGCATTCATGAGCTCGGCGCGGGCGTCTCGCACGCCATCGGCACCGGCGGGCGCGATCTTAAATCGGACGTCGGCGCGATCAGCGCGCATCAGGCGTTGGACGTGTTGCGGCGCGATCCGGAAACCAAGGTGATCGTTCTGGTATCGAAACCGCCCGCGCCGGACGTTGCCGCGGGGTTGTTAAGCGCCGCGGCAGCGACGGGCAAACCGGTGGTGGTGGATTTCATTGGGTATCCGCCGCCCGGCCGCAGAATCGGAAATCTGCATTTTGCGACCAGCCTGAGCGAGGCCGCGGACCTGGCGGTGGCTCAGTTATCAGCCGCCAGCCCCGACTCACTGAACGCTGGCCCGCTGAATGCTGGCACACTGGATACTGGTCCATGGCTCCGCGGTCTGTTCTCAGGAGGCACACTCGCGTACGAGGCATTGCTCGGCCTGCAAGCTATGCTCACGCCGATCCATTCGAACGCGCCGATCACCAAGGATCAATCGCTGAAGGACCCGCTGCACAGCGAAGCGCACACGATCATTGACCTGGGCGGCGACGAGTTCACGGTCGGCCGTCTGCATCCGATGATCGATAATGACTTGCGCATCCGCCGGTTGAGACAGGAAGCCGCAGACCCTGAGACCGGCTTGATCCTGCTGGATGTAGTGCTGGGGGAAGCGGCGCATCCGAATCCGGCAGGCGAGCTGGCGCCAGTGATCAAAGAGATCAGAGCGCATCGCAAGGGCGGTAACCTCGAAGTGGTTGCGATCGTGATCGGCACGGACGATGATCCGCAAGACCTCGTTGCCCAGGTGGCAGCGTTGCAGGATGCCGGGGCACAGGTTTTCCGCAGCGTCAGCGAAGCGGTCGAGTACATTCTGCGCCGCATGGGTCGCCGCGCCCCGTCAGCCGCGCACCCGCTGGTAGCGCTGGACCGGTTCGCGGGTCCGTTGGCCGCGCTTAACGTCGGGTTGGAATCGTTTTATGACAGCCTGATCGCGCAAGGGGCGCAGGCCGTCCATGTGGAGTGGCGTCCTCCGGCGGGTGGGAACGAAAAACTTGCAGCACTTCTGGCGAGGATGAAAACATGAAGCTGAACATCGATCAAGCCAACGCGGTCGCCATCGATCGCATCATGACCGCACGGCCAATGTTAACCGGCGTGGCAGTCGCACGGGATGTGATCCCGGGGATGCAGGATCATCTTTATCTGCACGCCGGGCCGCCGATCGAGTGGGCGCGCATGTCTGGCCCGCTGCGCGGCGCGTTCATCGGGGCCATGCTGTTCGAGGGTATAGCCAGGACCGAGAAGGAAGCCGCCGCGCTCGGGCAGCGGGGCGAGGTCAAGTTCGAGCCGTGCCATCATCACGGCGCGGTCGGGCCGATGGCGGGCGTGATCTCGCCATCGATGAAAGTTTACGTCGTTGACAACATCGAACACGGCAACCAGTCATTCTCGAACCTTAACGAGGGCTATGGCAAGGTCCTGCGCTACGGAGCCTTCAGCGAGGATGTATTGAAGCGTCTGCGCTGGATGAACGACGTGCTGGGCGCGGCCCTGGCCGACGCTCTGGCGCTCACCAGCGGCCTCGATCTGCGCGCCTTGATCGCCGAGGCGTTGCACATGGGTGATGAGGGCCACAATCGCAACAAGGCCGGTTCGCTCATTTTTTTGAAACTGCTGGCGCCGCTGATCAGCAAGGTCGTGAAGGACGACGCCGTGGAATCGGAGATCCTGCAGTTCATTGGGGATAATGCCTTGAGCGTGCTCAATCCGGTCATGGCGGCATGCAAGGCGATGACCGACGCGGCGCACGGCATCGAGGGCAGCACGATCGTCACGAGCATGGCGCGCAACGGGACGGATTTCGGAATTCGCGTCAGCGGATTAGGCGCTGAGCAGTGGTTCACCGCGCCGGCCGAGATCCCCGTAGGGCTTTTCTTCCCGGGCTTCTCCCAGCAAGATGCCAACCCGGACATCGGCGACAGCGCCATCACCGAGACGGCCGGCATCGGGGGATTCGCAATGGCTGCCGCGCCTGCCATCGTCACCTTCGTCGGCGGGACGCCGAAAGACGCGCTCAACGCGACGCTTGAGATGTACGAGATCACAGCAGGCGAAAGCAAATTCTTTAGCATGCCGGCGCTCGACTTCCGCGGCACCCCGACGGGCATTGACATCCGCAAGGTGGTGGAGTTGGGCATCCCGCCGCGCATCAATACCGGCATTGCGCACAAGAATGCCGGCGTGGGGCAGGTGGGCGCGGGGCTGGTACGGCCGCCGCTCAAAATTTTTGAGGACGCATTGATCGCATTCGCGGAGAAATACAAGTTGTAAATGGTAAATGGTAATTGGTAAACAGTAATTGGAGGTTTAGATGTCTGCTACGTTTGAGGATTTGAGAATTCTGAAAATTGCCGAGGAAATTGCGGATTCGATTTGGAATCGAGTTATTCAATGGGACGAGTTTGCGAAAGACGTTGTCGGCAAGCAATTGACGCGCGCGGCCGACTCGATTGGCGCGAACATAGCCGAATCGTTTGGTCGTTATCATTTCGGCGAAAGGCTTCAATTTCTCTATTACGCTCGCGGTAGCATTTTTGAGACCAAATTCTGGCTCAATCGGGCAAAAGCGCGCGGCCTGCTGTCGCCCTCGGAATCACAAGCTTGGATTGAAAATATCACCGCCCTGGCTCGTCAATTGAATGCCTTCGCAGGTAGCCTGAAGGCCGTTCGAACTCAAGAGAGTAAAAATCCCAAAACAGTTCGTGAGGCAACCGCGGAATATCGAGTTGATCCTACCGCCGAATTTCCAGAAACTCTATTCACCGCTGAAGAACTGACCCTGCTTCAGAGCTAATTACCAATCCCTAATTACCCATCCCTAATTGCCTATTCCCTAAATACCAGTTACTATTTCTCACCGGAGCCCACCATGAAAATCTACGATCTCTCTCAAGACCTCAATCAAGATTGTTCCTTCTGGCCGTTCTACCCGCCGTTCGAGGTGAAATACATCAAACGCAAATCCGAGCACGGCGTCAACGCACAGTACATCCAAACGTCGAATCACATGGGCACACATCTGGATGCGCCGCGTCATTTCGTGACCAAGGGCAAAACCATCGACCAGATCCCGATCGAATGGTGCTACGGACCCGGCGTGATCGTCGATCTAAGCGACATGCTGGACGACCTGGCGCTGTTCACGCCTGAAGACGTCGAGAAACGCGCGGATGTGCATGAGGGCGACATCCTCTTTCTGCATACCGGCTGGAGCAAATACTCCTTCTTCAGCGAGGATGCGGACGAGGAGAAGTACATCCAGCGCCACCCGGGCCCGCACTTCAGTATCTGCGATTGGCTGCTTAAGAAGAAAATCCATATCTGGGGCGTAGACATGATCTCGACCGACCATCCCATGAATCTGCCCATCGGGCGCTTCCTCGGAAAAGGCGGGCTGGAGCACTGGCAAAAGGTGCGCGCCAAGACCGAAGCTAAATTCGGGAAGGATAAGATGGAAGAATTGTTCCCGGACTCCGCCTACCAGCTCACGCACAACGCGCTTTTTCCGAAGGACTGCATCCACGTGGAGAATCTAGGCGGCGACATCGGCCTGAAGGAACTGCACAACAAGCGCATCACGCTGGGCGTCTTCCCCTGGAAGTTCAAGGGCGGTGAGGCCGCATTCTGCCGAGCGGTCGCCTTCGTCTAAGGTCCTTTGTTATGAGCACCCGCCTCTTCGGCCAACGTATCAAACGCAACGAAGATCCACGCCTCCTGACGGGCCAGGCGCTGTTCGTCGATGATGTGGACCTGCCAGACATGCTGCATGCGGCCTTCGTTCGCAGCCCCTACGCCCATGCCCGTATCCTGGGTATCGATGTGTCGCAGGCATTGCAGCGCGAAGGGGTGGTTGCGGTCTACACCGCAGCGGACCTGGGGGAATATTGGAAGCCCGGGCCCCTGCTGGTCGCGCCGCCGCCTGTGGAAGGCGCCACGTTTAATGAAAGGACGCAGGTCCCACTGGCGAAGGATAAGGTCCGGTTTGCGGGCGAGCCGGTTGTCATGGTCGTTGCCGTGAGCCGATATGTTGCCGAGGACGCGCTGGCGGATATCCGCGTCGATTACGAACCGCTGGGCGCGGCGGTCGACCTGGAGCGGGCGCTTGAAGCAGGGGCACCGCTGGTGCATGAGGATGTTGGCTCGAACGTGGCCGCGCATGTTGTGCAGACCAAGGGAAATTATGAGTCAGCCCGCAAGGATGCCGCGCTTGTGCTGAAGCGGCGGTTCCTATATGAACACGGCTGCGCCGCCGCGATCGAGAACCGCGGCATCGTGGCCGAGTGGGATCCGCGCAGCGCGCGCCTGACCGTGTGGGATACTACCCAGGCGCCCGTCGTGATCCGCAATGGGCTGGCAGGCATGCTGGGCCTCTCCGAGAGACAAGTCCGCGTGGTGGCGCCCTTCATCGGCGGCGGCTTCGGCCCGAAGATCATGATGTTCTATCAGGAAGAAGTGCTGGTGCCGTGGGTTGCCATGCGGCTCGGCAAGCCGGTCAAGTGGATCGAGGATCGCGCAGAGAATTTCGTCGCGACCACGCATGAGCGCGGCCAGATCCACGACGCAGAGATCGCGCTCAGCAAGGACGGGCATATCCTCGGCGTGCACGATGTCTTTTTGCACGACGCAGGCGCCTACGTGCCGTATGGATTGACGGTAGCTCTCAACAGCCAGTGCACGCTCCTGGGTCCATACGATATCGGCAACTACTTCAGTGAGTTCACCGCGGTCTTTACCAACAAGACGATCGTCACGCCGTACCGGGGCGCGGGGCGCCAACACGGCGTGTTCGTGATCGAGCGCCTGCTGGACCTCGCCGCCAAAGAGCTGAAGATCGACCGCACAGAGATCCGCAGGCGGAATTTCATCCGGCCGGACAAGTTCCCTTACAACAATGAGATCATCTACCAGGATTTTGCACCGCTTATTTACGATAGCGGCAATTACGAACCCCTGCTCGATCAGGCCATGCAAACGATCGGCTATCGCAAGTTCGTGGATGAGATCCAGCCGCGGCTGCGCGCAGAGGGCCGGCACGTGGGCATCGGGCTCGTGGCATACGTGGAGGGCACAGGCATCGGACCGTACGAAGGCGCCAAGGTGCAGGTGATGAGCAGCGGACGCGTCTCCGTGGTGACCGGTGTGGGGACGCAGGGTCAGGGCCACTTCACCAGCTTCGCGCAAGTCGCCGCGGAGCACCTGGGCGTGGAGGTTGCCGATGTAGATGTGGTCACCGGTGACACCGACCAGTTTTATTGGGGCGCGGGCACCTTCGCCAGCCGCGGCGCCGTGGTTGCCGGCAATGCGATCAATGAAGCCGCAAAGGATGTGCGCGCCAAGATCCTGAAGCTGGCCTCCGAACTGCTTGAAACGCCGGAAGAGGAGTTGGAGATCGCCAACGGCATGGTGCGCGTGCAGGATGTGCCGCGGCTCTCGATCTCGCTCGGCGATCTGGCTTCGAAGGCGAATCCGCTGCGCGGCGCCGTCAAGCCGGGAAGCGAGCCCGGGTTGGAGGCGACCAATTATTTCGGTCCGGAACGAGGCGCCACCGCCAGCGGCATCCACGCCATGATCGTGGAGGTCGATCCCGAGACCATGCAGATCGATATTCAACGCTACCTGGTGGTCCATGACTGCGGCCGCGTGATCAATCCGCTGATCCTGGATGGCCAGGTCCATGGTGGCGTGGCCCAGGGCATCGGGAATGCCTTTTACGAAAAACTGGTCTATGATGAGAATGGGCAGCTCTTGAACGGGACGTTCATGGATTACCATCTGCCGAGCAGCCTCGATGTGCCGCGCATCGAGACGGGTCACGGCGAGACCCTTTCGCCGCTGAATCCGATGGGCGTAAAAGGGGCGGGGGAGGCCGGCGCGATCCCGGTAGGGCCGCTGTTCGCGCAGGCGCTGGAAGACGCGCTGCACGATGTGGATTTCGAGATCCTGGAGATTCCGTTGAACTCGCATCGTCTGTGGGAATTGACCCGCGCGTCACGCCAACCCGACGCATGATTCTGATTACCGGCGCGGGCGGCAAAACGGGCCGGGCCCTGATCAAGGCGCTCTCGAAGGTCGAGAGCGTTTGCGCGTTCGTGCGAAGCGCGGAACACGTCCCGGCCGTGAAGTCGCTGGGCGCGACCGAGGTGATCGTCGGCGACCTGCGCGACGCGTCTGCCTTACGGGGAGCCCTGAAAGGCGCACGGGCTATCTATCACATGTGCCCTAACATGAGCCCCGACGAATTGGCAATTGGTAGACTGATAATTGCAGAGTCGCGCGGGGCCGCGGTCGAGCACTTCGTCTTTCACTCTGTGCTGCATCCGCAGATCGAAGAGATGCCGCACCATTGGGATAAGCTGCGTGTGGAAGAATTGCTGTTTGAGTCCGGCCTGCCATTCACGATCCTGCGGCCGGCGCCGTACATGCAGAATTTGCTGTCCGGCTGGAAGAAGATCATGGAAGAGGGCATCTTTCAAGTCCCGTACGCGGTGGAGACACGCCTGAGCCTGGTAGACCTCGAAGATGTAGCAGCCGCGGCGGTCGCCGTGCTGAGCGAATCCGGGCATTTGTACTCCACGTACGAGCTCACGGGTACACTACCGCTGAGCCAGGGCGAGGTGG
>DASXQN010000299.1:0-4402 GCA_036507155.1 Anaerolineales bacterium | reverse complement strand
TTGATTGGGAAGTACGTCAATGAGCTGAGTTGAATCATGATGCAGACAATTGTACCGTAACAAAAAAGCCGGTCCAACAGGACGGGCTTTTCAAACCTGATTATCGAGGGCCTAAGGTAGAGACGCAAGGTCACAGAGATTACTCTCTTGACTTTGCGACTCCGCGTCTTTGCGTTAGACCATTCGGAATTGGTGTGTAGTTAGGACCTTACGCAGGTTAGATGCGATTCGGAATCATCGCCTGCCGTGCCACCAGCCGCAGCGTTTACGGAGAGCGAAGGCCCGTCGGGGAAGTACGTTGCCTCATGGATGCGGCCGTCGCCCGCAAATATGATCTTGTTATTGGCGGCGTCGAATGTCCACGTGATCGCGGTGGAGCCGAAGAAGCCGCTGCCGTCCGGATTGAGCGTCAGCGTGTCGGTAGCGACGCTCACGCCGTTCTCGAGGCTCAGACAATCGTAGGTCCCCGCCAACTCGGCGGACGTAGTGACCTGCGCCGCCGGGCTGCACGCACTCGCAAGGAGTGCGAGCATCAATGTTGTGACGAACATAAATCTGCGCATCTTGGTTCTCCCGTTGCTCAGCCGCTGGGGCGGGTGAGCGATTTGTATAGTGAAGCAGAGATATCGGCGACACAGGTGTGCGCTTCCTGTTCGTGCTCAAATCCGCTGGTCATGACGGCCAAAATGTACGGTTGGCGACTGACGGGATAGATGATCCCAAAATCGTGGTAGTGGTCCGCATTCCAGCCGGTCTTGTGCGCAACACGGGTATCTGGCGGAAGCCGAGCGGGGATGCCTTCGTTGAATTGCTGTTGGAGCAGAATCTGTAGCATTTGCTCGGACGCCGAAGGTGATACGGCCCTGCCTCCCGCGATCGATTTCATCATCTGCATCAGACCGCGGGCGCTGGCGCTGTTGTTCTTGCCCAGGGCAAATGCCTTGTTGTCTTCGGGTCCGCGCAGGATCTCTACGCCTTGAATGCCTAAAGCTTGCAGGTAATCGGTTACACGCCCGGCACCCGCAATTTGAATAACGAGATTTGTGGCCAGATTGCTACTGCGCACGATCATCAGGCGGACGAGCTCGCGCAGCGATCTTGTGCCCCCGATCTGCTCGTACAAGGCCGTATCGGCATCGTCTTCTGCAATGGTCGCGAAGGGGCTGCCGTCAGCGATGCTCCTGAATGAATTGATTACAGGGATTTCGTCGTCCAGGGAAAGCAATCCAGCGCGTGCCTGATGAAAGATTTCCATCATCACGGCGACTTTGAAGGTGCTCGCCGGGTGCAAGGACTCATCCGCGCGGGCGAAGTATTCTGCGCCGGTCGGCAGATCGTGGAACGCGACTGCCACTGTTCGGTCTGCGTGCGCCGCGAGAAGCGCGTCCAGGTTCTGTTTTAAGGAGACAGCCAGGTCCATCGTCTACGCCCGAGCAGGGGGCAGGTCACAGGCAACTCGAAACCCGATGAACTCTTCGGCTTCGCTTTGCAAAACACGCAAGCGAGCCGCGCTGCGACAGTTGTCTGCCGGATCGTGCCAGGATCCCCCGCGCGCCACCCCATACTTGCTTTTGCGGTCTATGTATGAGCCGCCGTCTCTGGGAGCATCCGCGTAACCGTCCAACCAGGAGTCTTCGCACCATTCCCACAGATTGCCATGCATCTCGCGGACTCCAAAGGCGTTCGGCGGGAAATCATCCCCGTGGGTCGTGCAATGCCGATACAGACCCGGTGGTTCCTGTCGATACACGCGCTCGCCAACGAAGTTTGCATAGTCTGTCGTCAGGGTTTCGCCAAACGCGAACGGCGTGCTGGTGCCGGCGCGGCACGCATACTCCCACTCCGCTTCACTGGGCAGGCGGTAGGGCCTGCGCGCGCGCACCGACAACCGCTCACAGAACTTTCGGGCTTCCGTCCATGTCACACGCTCTACGGGCAGTTGCTCGCCTGCGAAGCGGACCGGCGGTAGCTTGCCCAGGACCGATTTCCATTGAGCCTGAGTGATCAGCGTGCGACCCAGCATGAAGGATTGCAAGTTCACGAAGTGCTGAGGCTGCTCCTCTTTGCTGCCGAGCCGGCGCGGTGAGCCCATCTGGAAGGCGCCCGCAGGAATCACGATCAAGTCCAGGGAAACGCCGTTCCCGATGTCTTCTGTAAACAGCTCGGCGCTGTGGCTGGACTGGGCGACGACTTCACCGCGTTCGTTTAGCGCAGGGGCTTGAAACTCAATTCTTCCCATCGTATTTCATCATTCCGCATTCATCATTCATCATTCTCTTACCATCGGTCCCAATGAACAACTTCTTCCAGTGATCTCCTCCCGCCCTTCTTCGGCGCGGCCGTCAACTTCTCCGCCTCGGCAGGATACCCAAATGACAGGGCCACCCGCAGGTGCCATTCGGCGGGGAAGCCGAGGATCTGCCGTGCCTTTTCGACCTCGTAGATCGAAGCGGGGCATGAGCCGACGCCAAGCTCGAGCGCAGCCAACTGCATGAAGGCCGCTGCCTGCCCGGCGTCGAACATGATCTGGAATTTTTCGCGCGGATCGGGCGTGAGGATGGCAATCCCGAGCGCCGCGCCGGCGAGGTGTCCCGCCCACGTGCCGCAATCGGACAGCGCTTTCAGGATCGCTTTGTCCCGGATGGCTATGAAGTGCCAGGTCTGTTCATTTTTCGAAGACTGTGCCCGCCTTCCCGCGTTCAAGATGGCATGGATCACATCCTCAGGCAGCGGTTTGTCCTGAAACTTGCGCACAGCACGCTTCGCGCGGATTGCCTCGAGTACGTTCATTACGCTCCTTGAAGTATTCAGATCGTTATCTGGCGCCACGGATAGTCTTTGGGGCACGTGTCGACGCGGATGACGCCATCGCGCCTCAGAGTATAATGCAATCGATGTACAACAGAATTTCGTTCCGTGATTTTGTCGGTCCCGTATTGAGCATGCTCGTGCTCGGCTGGGGTGGGCTGCTCTTGATGATCTTCGTTTTGAAGATGCCGCCGTTGGTATGGGCCCGCTGGACATTTTTCGTGCTTGGCATCCTGGCATTGACCGGGACGGCGCTGCCGATCGTTTTTCTGGCGCACGACCGATTTCCAAGCCACCCGCCCGTCGAACCGAACGTGATCACGCGGCAAGCGCTGTGGGTGGGCGTGTATGGCGCCACGCTTGCATGGCTCCAATTGGGGCACCTCGTAAGCCTGTATGTGGTCCTCGGCCTGGCCGCCGGCCTGGGCGCAGTCGAGTACTTCATCGGACTGCGCGAGCGTGCCCGCTGGCGGCCGCCTGACGCTGAACCTGATGACGACGCTGCGTAATCTGCCCTCGGTCGAGCAGCTGCTCCAGACTCAGACTGCCGCGGAATTGATCGCGGCGCACGGCCGGCGTCTCACACTCGATGCCTTGCGCATCGTGCTGGAGGACATCCGCTCGCGCGTTAAGCAGGAACCCCCTCCGATCCTACCGTCCAACGAAGAGATCCTGGCGCGAGCGGAATCTCAACTGGCCGAATGGACCGCGCCCAGCCTCGTCCCGGTGATCAACGCGTCCGGCGTGATCCTGCACACCAATCTGGGCCGCGCTCCGCTCAGCTCGGCGGCCATCCACGCCATGGACGCGGTAACGCGTGGTTACTCGACTCTTGAATACGACCTCCTCAAGGGCCAGCGTGGTTCGCGGCTTAGCCACGCCGAGTCGCTCCTCCAGCGGCTGACCGGCGCGCAAGCAGCCCTGGTGGTCAACAACAATGCCGCGGCGGTGCTGCTCGTTCTGGCCGCGCTGGCCGCGCGCAGGAATGTCATCATCGCCCGCACACAGTTGGTGGAGATCGGCGGCGGCTTCCGCGTCCCGGACGTGATGAAGCGGTCCGGCGCAAAATTGGTGGAGGTGGGCGCCACCAATCGCGTCAACTTGAACGACTATAGCGAGGCGCTTGCTGAATCCGCCGCGCTGGTAATGCGGGCACACCGCTCGAACTTCAAGCTGATCGGTTTTACCGAAGAACCGACTTTGAAGGAGGTCGTGGCGCTCGCGCATCAGTCGCATGTCCCGGTATTGGATGATCTCGGTTCCGGCGCACTCCTGGACACTGCGACATTTGGGCTCGCGCACGAACCGACCGTGCAGGAGTCGCTCGCTGCGGGCGTGGATCTGGTATGTTTCTCCGGCGACAAGCTCCTGGGTGGTCCGCAGGCCGGCATCATTTTAGGGGATGCCGCGTTGATCGAAAAGATCAAGAAACATCCGTTAGCCCGCGCTGTCCGAGCAGATAAGACCTGCCTGGCGGGGCTGACGGCCACGCTGCTGCACTATTTGAAGGACGAAGCCGAGCGCGAGATCCCGATCTGGAAGATGATCGCGCTGACGGCCAAACAACTCAAAGCGGAAGCCGAGCGCTGGGTGG
>DASXQN010000298.1:0-4137 GCA_036507155.1 Anaerolineales bacterium | reverse complement strand
CCTTCGGCGCCGCGTCGGTATTGCGATCGCTGAACTCACAGCCGGAGAGCATGTGCAAGTCCGAACACGAGCTTCGGCACGGCGGGATTTGGAACCATCACGAGAGCCGGCGACCCGCGCGTGTGCGAGGTGGTGTTGGAGCTGAGCTTCTGAAGCGGATTTGGCTTGACAACCCGCGGTAGGCGGATACGATTCCTCCAATGGTTTGATCTTCCTGGGGATGGGTGCATATGTCCAGACATCATGTGTGCTTTGCCGTTCTGTTCGCTCTGGCATTCGCGGCTCTTGCGGCTGCGCAGACCACATCCACCGAAGTCCTGGGGACCGTCGTCGATCCATCCGGAGCCGTGGTCCCCAGTGCCCGCATCACGCTGCTGCGCGTCGCGACCGGCGAGAAGCGCGAAACGCTCACTGACCAATCCGGCAATTACTCGTTCCCGTTGATCGAAATCGGCGAGTATACCGTTACCGCGGAGATGCAGGGCTTCAAAACACAAACCAAGACCGGCGTCTTTGTGGAGCTACAACAGAAGGCGCGCGTGAATCTCACGCTCGAGGTGGGCGCGGCGACGGAGCAGGTCCGCGTGGAAGCGACCGGAGTCGACCTGAGAACCGATGACGCCGCGATCGGTTCCACCATCGATCAAAAGCGTGTGGTCGAGCTGCCGGCCCTCAACCGGAACTTCGCAGCGCTCCTCGTCTTGACGCCAGGAGTTCAATACGGCAACCGCATGGGCGGCAACGTCCAGTCCACCGGCGCGTTCCCGTTTCGCGGCGCCGCGACCACGGTCAGCGCCAACGGACAGCGCGACGCCAACCAGCGCGTCACCATGGACGGCGTCGTCGCCACCGAGCCGCTGGTCAACCAGGTGATGTTTAACCCCTCGATCGACGCCATCGAGGAAGTGAAGGTTCAGACCGGATCGTATTCCGCCGAGTACGGGCAGAACAACGGCGCGAATGTGCAGATTGCGCTGAAATCCGGCGGCAACGAGTTTCACGGCGCGTTTTTTGAGTTCTTGCGCAATGACAAACTGGACGCCAGAGATTACTTCCTCAATTTCCAGGTGCCGCCGGGCACGGCGCTCCGCGATAAGAACAGGCTGCGCCGCAACCAGTTCGGGACGTGGCTCTCCGGCCCGGTCATCCTGCCCAAGTACCGCGGCAAGGATCGCACCTTCTGGAGCTTCAATTTCGAGGGGACCCGGGAGACCGAGGAGTCCGTCCAGCAGGCGTTCTGGTTTCCGCAGGCGTTCCGCAACGGCGACTTCTCCGTGCTTCTGACGCCGCTCATTCGCGACGGCAAGCCGGTCCGCAATCCGACCATTATCTTCGATCCGCTCACCGGAGAGCCGTTCCGCGACGCCTCGGGCGGCATCACCAACATCATCCCCACCAGCCGCATCAACAAGGCCGCGCAGGACTTCGTCAATAAATACCTGCCCCTGCCGCAGTTTACCCCGGAAGACATCCTCGATATCAACGTGATCGGGACCGTGCCTAACACCCTCCGTCAGGAACAGTACTTTGTCCGCATCGATCACAACTTCAGCTCGAAGGACCGCATCTTCGGCCGTTATGCCAGACAGGAGACCAGCTACACGCAAAATAGCCTGAACCCGAACTTTCCCACCTTGTACGCGGTGCATCCGCACAATGTGGCGTTTCAGTATCTGCGGATGTTCAACCCGCGGATGCTGAATGAATTCCGGTTCGGCTTCAACAAGGTCAATCACGACCAGCGGAACCTTCGCACGAACACCAATTTCGATCCAGATTCCCTCGGCATCGGGAAATTTCGCGTCGCGACGGACAATAACAGGAAGTTCACGCCCGCGGAAACCGGAATCCCTCCCACCGGGGTTGTTGGCAACGATGCCGGAGCCCGGTTCGATCTGAACGGCGTCTATCAGTTCTCCGATAACTTTTCCATAATCAAGAACTCGCATAACCTCAAAATGGGATTTGAGTACCTGCGCTATGGTTTGGATCGCGCCGCCGCCAACGTGCCGCTGGGCAGCATCTCCTGCTGCCAGGGAGGTTACAGCCTGGCCGGTTGGCTGCTCGGATACCCAAGCTCCAGTTCCACGGCCGAGGGTCTGACGTGGACAGCGCCGCGGCAAAACCGCTACGGCGCCTACTTCCAGGATGAATGGAAGGTCAACCGCAAACTCACCGCCAACCTCGGTCTGCGCTGGGACTTCTTCCAGGTCCCTCACGACGCCAACCGCAAATGGCGATCCCTCCGCCTGGATATCCTCAGCCGGGCCTCAGATGGACGAATGCTCCCCACCATGGTGCCGACGCCTGGCGAAGACTTCGATTTCTACGCGACCGATAACCGCTATTTTATGCCGCGCATCGGAATCGCATACCGCGCCACAAACGAGTGGGTCATCCGCACCGGCTTCGGGTGGTACGTCAACGTCCAGCAGATGAATAATATGACCATTCTCGACTTGCAGCCGCCCTTCTCCGGCACGTTCGGCTTCAACGCGGTTACCGATCCGGCGTTATCCATCCAGTACCCGTACGCGGGACAGACCTACACCACCCAGACCCGCCGCTTCCGGCCGGGATCGCAGATTCTCACGCTCGATGACCCGTTCCCGGGTCAAGGCACGGCCGCCGCGCGCACCAATGTGCTCCTGTTCCCGCCGGACAATAAGGCCAGCACCGTTTCGCAGTGGAGTTTTGATATCCAGCGTGAGCTGCCTTCCAAAATCTTTCTCACCGTGGGATATGTCGGAAGCCAGACCGTTCATATCGATAACACCGTTTCTAACTTCAACAATCCCGATCCTTCTCCCGACACGGATATCAACGCGCGCCGGCCGTGGCAGTCCTATGTGAGCCGCGGCGAGGGCGATCAGGCCCGGTTGTTGGGGAACATCCGCTATCTCGATAGCTACTCCAACGCGAGCTATCACGGACTACAGGTCAGCGCCAACAAGCGTTACAGCCACGGGCTTACGGTGGGCTTGGCTTACACGTACAGCAAGGCGCGTGGCGAAGGCTACGGCCGTAATGATCCATCCGGCGACGTCGATTCCTCCTATCAGGATCCCCGCAACCGCCGCGCCAGCCGCGAACGGTACGGCTTTGACGTGACCCATAACGCGGTGATCAATTACGTCTATGACCTGCCGTTCTTCCAGCGCTCCAAAGGATGGGTGCGCTCCCTCGCCGGCGGTTGGCAAACCTCCGGAATCATTACCCTGCGCACCGGATTTCCGTTCACGGTCACCGGTGGCACGCTCAATACAGGCGGGACCTCATATCCCGACCGGGTCGCCGACGGCCGGCTCGGCGAGAAGGCCACCCGCCAATTGTGGTACGATCCCAGCGCGTTCCGGCGCACCGATTGCAATATCCCGACCCATCCGGAGCTGTGCCACTACGGAAACGCCGCGCCGGACGCGCTGACCTCGCCGGGAGCGCATGTGTTCGATCTCTCTCTCGGCAAGAATTGGCCGATCCCGAAACTGGGGGAACGCGCGCGCGTGCAGTTCCGCGCGGAAGCCTTCAACGCCTTCAACACGCCGCAATTCGGGCGCCCCAACGGCCTGAGCTATGCGACTCTCGATTCGCTGGTGCCCGACGGGCCGCGCGTTGGCGAGATCCGCAGCTTGCGCAGCCCCATGCGCATTTTCCAGATGGGACTCAAGGTGTATTTCTGATGCAGACAGACCGATCCATGCCGCGCCGCTGGTTCTTGCAGGCCCCCTGCTTGGCCGGTCTGGCCGCGCTTCCCGCTACCGCCGCTGGCCGCGCGGAACGGCTTCAGATCACGAAAGTGGAGCTGTTCAAGGTGATTGTCCCCATGCAGGAGGACATCATCAGCAGCCCCGAATTCGGAACGGATGCGCTCACCGAATTCCCGGGCCTGCCCAAGTTCATCGTCAAGCTGCATACGGACTCCGGGATCGTGGGCATCGGCGAAACGTCGCGCGACCTGAAGGAGGAACCGCTCCGCGGCAACGCCGCTTTCCTCCAGGGCGCTGGACTCTTCCCCTGATCCGCGTAGGCCCCCGCGATTTTCACTGCGAGGGAGAACGTGTCGGCATAGGAGATGTTCGACGTCACGGCTACTACAATCCCGTCCTCGGGGAACGTCATCAAAGACGCCACCATCCC
>DASXQN010000297.1:0-2230 GCA_036507155.1 Anaerolineales bacterium | reverse complement strand
CCTCTTTTCGCAACCTATCCAGGTCCATACGCCGGGTTCGATCGTCACTGCTCAAATGAATGACGTCCCAAACCCATTCAACGTCGACAGTCGTGTCGACGCAATCGTCCTGCAGCAGTGGAATGGCGACGCCTGGAATCGCCGCGGCTTCCATGTAGGGGAAAGCGCGTTCGAGCACCGAGAGACAACTAACGCCCACGATCGCATCAATCTTGCCGGTCTGGATCAGCGCCATGACAATCGCTGAGCCTTCGGCCACAAGCACGGCGTAACCCAGGCGCTCTGCTTCGACCTGCAGATCCTGAATCGTGCAAAGCCCGCACTGCTTGCACAACAAGCCAAATTCGTCGAACGGCGCCGGACATTTATCCTCGACTCGGAGGCACTTCGGCAGAAGCAATAATCGGCGCTCGTAGGGGATGCTGGCCAGCTGTTCTCGCCAGACTTCGTTGCTCAGCAGCACGCCGATGTAATCGCGGTAGATCGGGTTGACCCCAGTAGCGGATACCACATGATCGGCATGAGTCCTCAGTTCGTCAAGGACCAGCGGCGGTACAAGCCTATCGCGCTTCGTCGCTACATAATCGGCAATCGCCGAACGCAGCGCTTCCCGCTCGGCCAGCGTTTGCGGAATATTGGCTTTCGGCGCCCGCGTGCGCTTCGGCGCTACTCGCAAAATGTCCAGACCAGGCAGTTTCGTCAGGCGCTCTCTCCTTTTGTCAGACACGGCATTCTACCATCGAGATAGTGATTCTGAGCCGCGGATGACGCGGATTACGCAGATTGATCCGCTTAATCCGTGGAATCCGCGGCTAATTATGGCACCACGCGCGAGCGATAGCTTCCCTGATCGCCTCGGGCCCAACCGGCGCGTTAGTAACGAAAGCTGTGTGACGTCGTCCGGCGCGGTAAGCCGGGCGACGCTCTGGCTCTTTGAGGTATCGCTCCATCCAATGAAGGTCGAAGTCATAGAGTACGGTTCCATGGTGGAGTAATGTCCGCCGGCCACGACGCTGGGCACAACCTGCGATCTTCAGCTCGCCGATTGCGAGGTCGCCGAGTCCACAAATCGACAGTCCCGGTATGTCTAGCGCCGCGGCGATCCGGCTCATAATCAATCGGTAACTGCGTTCGATCTGGCGCAACTCGGGCCGCGCGTCGAGCGACAAGACCAATGAGTAGTTGAGGCAGCCCGGTCCGACGATGACGGCTCCACCTCCGGATATGCGCCGCAGGACCGGCACGTTGTCCGCGAGGCAGGTCTGTTCATGAACCTGGCGGCTGATGGCGGCCAAGGCCCCGACGATTACAGCCGGCCGCCGACATTCCCAGAAGCGTAGCGTTTCGGGGCTCCCTTCTGCTTCCAGGGCGCGAAAGAGGGCGGCATCCAGCGCGACGTCCTCGTTCGGATCTGCCGGGGGACTATCGATCAGACGGAGCATAAGAAAAAAACCACGATGAAAAAAGCGTAGGGCAGTCTAACATGGCTTTCATTTCGCCCGGGAGCGCTGCCTGATGGCTATCTACATGGACTGTGCCGCCACGACTCCTCTTCTCCCCGAAGTCCGAGACGAGGTGATGCAGTACCTCGAAGAGGATTTCGGCAACGCAGGGAGCCGAACCCACGACTACGGACGGCGTGCGCGCGCGGCCGTTGAGCGCGCGCGTGACCGTGTGGCCACTGTAGTCGATGCTTCGCGCGGGGACATTGTATTCACAAGCGGCGCCACGGAAAGCAACAACCTCGCCATATTGGGATTGGCTCGGCATGGCGAGGCAACCGGACGAAAGCACATCGTGTCTACCGCAATCGAACACAACGCGGTGCTCGAGCCGCTCGCCGAGCTCGAGCGGCGCGGATTTCAAGTGGAGTACCTCTCACCTGATGCCGGTGGCGCAATCGATGCAGGCACAGTGCGGAAAGCGGTGCGGCCGGATACGCTGCTGGTCAGCGTAATGCACGTCAATAATGAAACCGGCGTCATCCAGCCGATCGAGGAAATCGCATCGATCTTGAATAGGAGCGAGGCCATCCTGCATGTGGATGCTGCGCAAGGTTTCGGCAAGGAATTACGCGGGCTCCGGAATACGCGGATCAATCTCATCAGCATCAGCGGCCACAAGATCCATGCGCCCAAAGGCGTCGGTGCCCTGGTAGTGCGTCGCCGTGACGGCGCGCGGCCGCCCCTGGAATCTTTGATGTACGGTGGCGGGCAGGAACGCGGGTGGC
>DASXQN010000296.1:0-10086 GCA_036507155.1 Anaerolineales bacterium | reverse complement strand
AATTCGCGATGGCCGCCGCGAGGTGCGTCTTCCCCGTGCCGTAGCCGCCCATCAACACCAGCCAACCGCTGGGCTTTTCCCCAAACGCGTGCGCGGCCTTGAGCGCCTTCTGCAGCGCCCTCGACTCGTCCGCTTGCAGGCCCTCGCCGGCGCGGTCCTCGAATGACCCGAAGGTCTTGCTGGCCATCAGATCCAGCGACGACAATTCCGGATGCCCGGTGTCGTCCATAGGGCGTCGGTAGTCGGGGGCACTGACGCGCACCGCGCTGACCAGCTCGGGATCACCCAGCCGCGAACGCAGACGCGGCTCGATCTCGTCGAGCAGTAAATTGGTGGTCACTACCAACGATAACTTGTTAATGTAACGGTAATTGACGATCTGGAACAGTTTTTCCTGTGCCCAGGGCGTTGCATTTTGCGTGCCAAAGTCGTCCAGCACGAGCAGGGATGCATTGCGGATCTCGTCGAAGCGCTGCTCGAACGTCGTGTCTTCGCTGTCGAATGAAAAGCGCAGCATGTCCAGCAGGTCGGGCACCGTCAGGAACAGCGTGGGAACGCCCATCGCCACCGCGAAATTCGCGATCGCGGCGGCCAGGTGTGTCTTGCCACAGCCGTAGCCGCCTTGCAGCAGCAGCCAGCCATTCAGGTTTTGCGCGTAATGCTGGGCGTGGTTGTACGCCATTTCAAGCGTGCCGGCCTGCATCTCGCCGAGTCCTTTGCGGCCGCGCGTCTGAAAGGTCTCGAAGGTCAGATCCCTGAGCTCATCCAGGTGGCTGAGCGAATACAACCGGTGCCGCACCTGCTCGCTGACATCGCGCTTTCGGCACACGCAGACCTCCAGGCGGCCAAAGCCCGGATGGCCCATCGGTACGTCCGCGCGCAGATAGCCCAGACCGCCGCAGTGCGGGCAGTTGGGATCGCCAGCCAGATCAGTGTTCGACGTAGTCTGCGTATTCCCCTTTGACGTACTTGTCGCGATCTTTTTCAGCGTCTCGTCGATCTTGCTTTTCGCCACGGCCTTCTTCCTTCCAGCGCTTCAAAATTGCTTCACAGTATTTCCAATTCCGCTTGTTGTTCTTGACGGCCAGCTCGATGGCGGCCGCGGCCCATTCCGGGCTGTAGGTCGCTTCGGCATCCTTGAGCGCGTCGGCGATCAGGGGCGTCAGCGGCCCGATATTCTCCTCGTACATTTTGAAAATATTCGGACGTTCGATTGGTGCCGCAGGCGCAGACTCGGAGGCTTCGCCTGCCTGACCGTTTGAGAAAGCCTCGGCGGATGCGCGCCCGCGCGGGGAGTTCATAAAATAGGCGATGCCCGCTTCGTTCTCCGCCTTGAGCAGGGTTCCCCGCTGGACGGCTCCCTCCAGCCCGCGCCGGATCCCGTCCGCCGCCAGGCCGAGGCCCTTCGGATCGAAGTCCCGCTCGCGCAGGCCGTGAGACGAGCCTTCCATTTTCTGCGCACGCCACAAAAAATGCAACGTGACTTTCAGCTCCGCCGCGTCTTCGATCTCCTGTAGCAGTTGATGAAAGAACGCGTCGGGGAGCTGCGTGAACGATTCAGATTCGCTGAAGCCCTTGAATTTTTTCATTTGCATCGGACCTCACCCATCCCCTCCCGCCCCTGCGGGGCACCCTCCCCTTCCCTCTCCCACGGGAGAGGGAAGGGGAGGGCCGGGGTGGGGTAAGGTGAGGTCATTCATTAAACTGAATATGCTTGGTCGCGGCGTTCTCGAACTTCGCCAGCGTACTGCGGAAGATCAGCTCCACGCTGCCCACCGGACCGTTGCGGTGCTTGGCGATGATGATCTCGGCGACGTTCTGCTTGACCGTATCCTTTTCGTACTGGTCGGGCCGGTAAATGAACATGACGATGTCCGCGTCCTGCTCGAGCGAGCCGGATTCGCGCAGGTCCGAGAGCACCGGCCGTTTGTCCGAGCGCTGTTCGACGGCACGCGACAACTGCGCGGCGGCCAGCACCGGCACGTTCAGCTCGCGCGCCAGCACCTTGAGGTTGCGCGAGATGTAGGACACTTCCTGGACACGGTTCTCGTTGCGGATGTCGCCGCCCATGAGCTGCAAATAATCCACGATGACCAGGTCGAGCCCGTACTCCATGTGCAGGCGCCGGCACTTGGTGCGCAGCTGCAGCGGCGTGATGGCGGGCGTGTCATCCAGGAAGATCTTCGTGTCCGAAAAAACCTCGATCGAGTGCGTGAAGAGCGGCCATTCCTGCTCTTCGAGTTTGCCGGTGCGCAGGCGCTGCGAGTCGATGCCCGTTTCCTGGGCGATCAGCCGCTGCACCACCTGTTCGTTGGACATTTCCAGCGAGAAGATCGCCACGTGCTTCTTGTGTGTCAACCCGGCATTTTTCGCGACCGAGAGCAGGAAGCCGGTCTTGCCCTGGCCCGGACGGCCGGCGATGATCAACAGGTCCGAGGGCTGCAGACCGGAGAGCATGCGATCGAGGTCGATGAATCCGGTCGGGACGCCGAAGAAATCATCCGGCCGCTTGGCCAGGTCATCGATACGATCGTAGTAATCGCTCAGCACGGCGGAGATCGGCTCCACGTCGTGCTTCAGCCTGCGCTCGCTGACGTTGAAGACGGCCTTTTCGGCCTCGTCCATTACGGTGTTCACCACCGTCTCTTCGTTGTAGGCCATGGCGGCGATCTGGTTCGCGGCCGTGATCATCTTGCGCCGGATGGCATGGTCCTCCACGATGTGGCCATAAGACTCGGCGTTGAGCGAGGACGGCACCTGGTTGACCAGGGCGGTCAGGTACGCCGGCCCGCCGAGCTCGGCAAGCTGGCCGACGCGGTCGAGTTCTTCTGAGAGAGTGAGCAGGTCGATCGGGATGCGCTGCTCGTGGAGACGCGTGAACGCCTCCCAGATCCATTTATGCCGGTGAATGTAGAAATCGTCGGCGGCCAGGAATTGAGCGACGTCGTAATAGACTTCCGGATTGATCAGCACCGCCCCCACAACGGCCTCCTCGGCTTCCCGGCTGTGCGGGACGGCCGGTGGCGTGGGTGCCGCGGAGCCGCCGGATCGATCATGCGGCAGGTAATCTGTCATGTTGGCGGAATCAGGCTTTAGGGTCGTCGGTGGTGTTGTCGGGTTTGTCTGGTTTGTCCGGTTTGTCTTTGTCGTCCAGTTTCTTCAAGTCCAGCTTGTCGATGAAGTCTTCGAAGATGGACAGGCGGTCGCTCGAGATCTCGGGGGCGGGGCCGCCGGTTTTGCCGTCGTCTGCCGCGGCATTGGGGGGCAGGTCCTGTTCGGGGATGATGCCGGCGGATTCCATCACGTTGGCGTCCACCAGGATCGGGACGTGGGCTCGCACGGCCAGGGCGATCGCGTCGGAGGGGCGTGAGTCGACGTTCAGCTCGCGGCCGTCCACTTCCGCCACGATGTTGCCGTAGAAGATGTCATCGCGCAAGCTGACGATCTCGATGCGGATGACGCGTGCGCTAAAGGTTCCAAAGACGTTCTTGAGCAGGTCGTGGGTGAGCGGCCGGACCATTTCGATCTCTTGCAGCGCAACCGTAATGGCTTCCGCCTCGTACGGCCCGACCCAGATGGGCAGGTACCGGTCCGTGTCGGTCTGGCGCAGCACGACGAGACGCTGCGGCGACATCAGGCTGACGCGGACGCTGTCGATCACCACTTCGATCATATCTGACATGGGAACTCCACGCATCTATTTTAGCATAAACACTCAGGCGAGTCGCTCAGCCGCCTGCAGGGAAGCCTGCATTCTAAGACTGGGCTCATGAAGCGTGGAGCACGCGAATCTCCAGCCTGCTCCGTCCGGGGCTTAGCCACGGATGAGCAGTTCTTAAAACATTAACCGCCGTGTACATAACGGCGGTTTATCTGATCTGTCGGGGCGATGGCGCCATCGGCGCCACGCGCTTGTTTAGCCGTATGGAACCCAGATCGGCAAGATAACGGCCGATCCCACGGGCCTTGATTTTTTGCTCGTGATGGATTGCTTCTGAACGTGTTTGAAAACACTCTACATGAACAAGTCCCCAAGGAATTCCTGAGCGTGCGGACACTGACTTGCCGGCATTGTGTTGATACAGACGATTCTTAACCTCCTTCGTCGATCCGACGTAATACTGGCGCGTCCGGACACTAAAGAGAATATACACGTAGAATACGGTACATTCCAAGAATTCATGCATGAGCCCCCAAGTAAAACTCGAGCACTAGCTAAATCCAAACCGCCGACCCGAAGGCGGCGGTGTGTACATACGACTTGTCGGGGCGAGAGGATTTGAACCTCCGACCTCTTGCACCCCATGCAAGCGCGCTAGCCGGACTGCGCCACGCCCCGATTAAGCAGGCCAGATTATAGCCGCGTTCAAAGTTTCTTGCAATCATGGTATTCCTTGGATGCGCAGGAATGGATTTCGCAGCTTGGGTCAAAGCACACCGAAGCGCCGGAGGCAGTATAATTTTTTCAATGACAGCTCTCGCGCGAAGGATCGTTTCCCCGATCAGGCAATTCCTCACGATCCCAAATACATCCGCACGCTGGTTCTGGGATTCGATCGTATTCCCATTCCTCGTGACGCGTTCGATCTGGGAGCTCATCGCATACTTCGCGTACGGGAATTACCTCTCCAATCCGAGTTATCCGCGTTACATCGAGCGGGGTTATTTTCTCACCCGCATCTTTCCCCTCGACATCTTCGCGCGCTGGGACTCCAGCTGGTACTTCTCCATTATCCATGACGGCTACCAGCCTTCGGCCGATCTGACGCAGGCTTACAGCAACCTGGCGTTCTTCCCGCTCTATCCATATCTGGTGAAGAGCCTGGGATGGTTTGGCCTGGATCTGCCGAATGCGTATTACATCCTGGTGGGCGTGGTGCTTTCCAACCTGCTGTTCATCGCCGCCATGGCTCTTCTGTATCGGCTGATCATCATGGAACTGGGTTTCGATGAGGGCACCGCCAAACGGACCCTCGGCCTGATCTTCGTATTCCCCGCCAGTTTCTTTTTTGCCAGTTTCTATACCGAAAGCCTCTTCCTCTTTCTTGCGGTCGCGGGGTTCACGTACGCATTGCAGGAGAAATGGATGCCTGCAGGCGTCATCGCCGCGCTGGCCGTGCTTACCCGTTCGCAAGGCGTCGTGCTGCTCTTGGCGCTTGCCTGGCTGTACGTGGAAAAGCGCGGCTGGCGCTGGCGCGAGGTCCGTCCGACGATCCTCTGGTTCACCCTGGCCCCACTCGTCTTGCTGCTCCACTTCTATTATCTGTACCTCAAGTCTGGCCGGATTTTCGCGGTATTCGAGGCCATGTCGGCCTGGGGACGCCTGGGCGTTTACAACATGGGAGATCCCTTCCGCAACCTGGTCAATCCCTGGTTGGACGTCTTCAAGATCGACCTGGTGTTCGCGCTGCTTTTTCTGGCATGCAGCGCCTATATTCTATGGAAATGGCCCTACAAGGCGTTTGGCATCTTCGCACTGCTGATGTGTTTCCTGCCGCTGTACACAGGCTTGCTGGTGTCGGTGTCACGGTATATGGTGATCATCTTTCCGGTCTTCATTCTGCTCGGTGAAAAACTGAAGAACCAGAACGCTTATGATGCGCTGCGCGCGGTCTGGTTCGCGCTGCAGATCGTGTACTTCGCGGGCTGGGTCAATTACTATTGGATCGCCTGAGTCAGACCTCCGAGGTCTTAAAGCCCTTGGAGGTCTCCTTGAACTTGCCAATCCGGTATGCTTCGAGTATGCTTGCCGGCGGGAGTGGTTAGGTTCCGGTGGGCCTCCTGGTCTTCAAAACCTGTGGCGGGTCGCGTTGCGGGCCGCGGTGGGTTCGACTCCCATCCACTCCCGCAACATTGTCGATTTCGGAGAATGGACGATTCGCTGCTGTCAACCGCCAACCGTTCTCCGTCCATCGTCCATCGTCCATGGTCCATGATCAATCGCTTTAGTAAAATCATCACATGACTATACCCGATACCTCCATCCTGACCGGCCTCGTCGAGCGGGTATTTAAGATCCAGGACGTCACCTCCGGCGATCCGGGCAAGGGATTGATCGCGCGCTATCGGGGTCAGCTCCTGAGTGAAGATACCGAGGCCGCGTATGACCAGTTGGCCAGCGCGTTGAAGCCGCATCGGATCCTTCCATACTTTCGAAGCGAGCCCGGCGGCGGACATGTGATCCTGCTGGTGCCACAGCCCCCGGCGCCGCGGCCTCTGCGCATTTCCACCAACATCATTCTCTTCGTCCTTACGGTTTTCAGCGTCATGCTGGCCGGTGCAGAGCCGTCGCGGCCCTTTCCCGCCGACACGTGGGGTCAGTTGCAAGTCATCCTCGAAACCATCCTCACGGGAAAAATCTTAACGGGCTGGCCGTTCGCGCTCAGCTTACTCTCGATCCTGCTGGCGCACGAATTCGGGCACTACCTGATGAGCCGTTATCACAAGACTGCGGCTACGCTCCCGTACTTCATCCCGTTCCCGCTCAGCCCTCTCGGAACCATGGGCGCCGCGATCTTGATGCGCGAGACGCCGAAGAACAAACGCATCTTGTTCGATATCGGCGTGGCCGGCCCGCTGGCGGGCATAGTTGTGGCCATCCCGGTGCTGTTCATCGGTCTGCGAATGTCCGCGCTGGGCACCATCCAAAGCACGCCGGGCTTCTCCCTCGAGGGTAATTCGTTGTTGTACCTGTTCGCGAAATACCTGGTCTTTGGAAAACTGCTGCCTGCGCCGGCCACTACACATGGATTGTCGCTGGGCTTGTATTGGCTGCGTTATTTCTTCACGGGACATCCGATCCCGTTCGGCGGCACGGATGTGTTCATTCATCCGGTGGCGTTCGCGGGCTGGGCTGGATTGCTGGTCACGGCATTGAACCTGCTGCCGGTCGGGACGCTCGACGGGGGGCATCTGGTCTACGGATTGTTCGGCGAAAAAGCGGCCAAGGCCTATCCGTTCGCTCTGGGCGCCATGCTGGTCTTGGGGATCTTCTGGAGCGGCTGGTGGCTGTGGGCCCTGATCCTCGTCTGGTTGGGCCGCGTGCACGCGCAGCCGCTCGACCAAATCACACCGTTGGATCTGCCGCGCCGCGTCCTCGCCCTGGTCACGTTGGTGCTGTTCGTGCTGGTCTTCAGCCCCGTGCCGTTCGTCGTGTTCTAGTTGATGAAGCCATTGCGCTCGCGCGTTTTGCTTCTGCTTCCACTGATCTTCATCCTGGCGGCATGCACATCCGGCACACCTCAGACGCCTCTCACGAAGCCGGCCGTGACGGCGACCAAATCGCGGGTGCCCGCCTCGCCCACCGGTGCGGTCAGCAGCCTGCAGGTCTCGGACGAAGCGCTGCGTGACCTGACGATCGAGTTGTGGCATCCGTGGTTCCAGGGCGTCGAAGCCAGCTTGCTCGAGTCGATGGTCGATGAATTCAACCAAAAGAATCAGTGGGGCATTCAGGTCGCGCTGACCGGCCAGATCAACTACAGCTATCTGTATGAGAACGTGACCACCGCGCTGCCGACGCCGCGTCGCCCGGACCTGGTGATCGCGCTGCCCGAACAGGCGCGCGCCTGGTCCGGCGATGGCTATGTGGCGGACCTGACGCCCTACCTCGATGACCCGATCTATGGCTGGGACGCGGATCAACGGCAGGATTTCCCTTCAGCGTTCCTGGCCCAGGATACCGCCGGCGCGGCGCGGCTTGGCCTGCCCGCGCAGCGCAGCGCGCGCTTCCTGCTGTGGAATAAGACCTGGGCCGGCGAACTCGGTTTCGATTCGCCGCCGCGCACGCCCGAAGACTTTCATCTGCAGTCCTGCCGCGCGCATCAAGCGATGCTGGCCGACGCGACCCCGGACAACGATGGGCTGGGCGGCTGGATCATCGATTCGGATTCGATGACGGCCTTCTCATGGCTGCTGGCCTTCGAAGGCGGTGTGCTGGAGGGGCAGGATTATCGCTTTCTAACGCCCAATAACATCACGGCATTCAAATTCGTCAAGAGCCTGCAAGAGGAGGGTTGCGCGTGGCAGGAACCGTCCGGTCAGGACGCGACCGAAGCCTTCGCCGCGCGGGGCGGTCTGTTCGCCACCGCGGGACTCGAACAGTTCCCCGATCAGGTGCGGGCTTTCTCGGCGGCCGGCAATTCCGATGAATGGGTGCCGCTGCCGTTCCCCGGCAAGGACCAGGACGCGCTCGTTATTTACGGGTCATCATTCGTGGTGCTCGATTCCACGGACGAAGAGCAACTGGCTTCCTGGCTTTTCATCCGCTGGATGCTGGAAGGCGAGACTGACGCACGCTGGGCCAAGGCTACTGGATTGTTCCCGTTGCGCGGCTCCAGTATAGACCTGCTTGGCAGTTATGCGGTCAGCCATCCGCAATGGGCCGCGGCCGTCGAGCTGATGCCGCAAGGACAGATCCAGCCGCAATTGGCGTCGTGGCGGACCGTCAAGGTGATGCTGGGCGACGGCTTCGACTGCATGTTTCGCGGCACGCCGCAGTGTTTGCAGGCGCCCGTGATCCTCTCGCAGATGGAAGCTATCTCGCACGACCTATCCGAGTGAGCGGCCGCGTAGCCGCCAAGGAGCAGACATGGAATATTCACGATTAGGCCGCACTGGACTGCGCGTCTCGCGCTTGTGCCTGGGCACGATGAACTTCGGTCCGTTCACCGCGGAGAAGGACTCCTTCACGATCATGGACACCGCTCTCGAGTCGGGCATCAATTTTTTTGATACCGCCAATGTTTACGGTCGAAAAATGGGTGAGGGTGTCACGGAAAGTATTATCGGCCGCTGGTTCGCCCAGGGCGCGGGGCGACGCGAGAAGGTTGTGCTGGCCACGAAGGTGCGCGGCCGCATGGGCGAGTGGCCCAATCAAAGAGGTCTCTCGGCCCGGCATATCCGCGAGGCGTGCAACGCCTCGTTGAAACGCCTGCAGACGGACCACATCGACCTGTACCAGATGCATCATGTAGAGCGCGATACGCCCTGGGAGGAGATCTGGCAGGCGATGGAGGTGCTCGTACAGCAGGGCAAGATCATCTACGTGGGTTCTTCCAATTTTGCCGGCTGGGACATCGCGCGTGCGCAGGAAAACGCGCGGGCGCGTCACTTCATGGGGCTCGTCAGCGAACAGAGCCTGTATAACCTGAGCGAGCGTACGATCGAACTGGAAGTCATCCCGGCCTGCCGCGAGTACGGCCTGGGATTGATCCCGTGGAGCCCGCTTGGGGGCGGGGCGCTCGGCGGCGCGTTGAAGAAGGTCGATGACGGCCGGCGCGCGGAAACAGAGACGCAGAAATTGATCCTGGAGATCCAGGCCCAATTGGGAAAATGGGAAAAGTTCTGCAGCAAGGTTGGCGAGAAGCCTGCGGATGTAGCGCTGGCCTGGCTGTTGCACAATCCGGTCGTGACCGCGCCGATCATCGGTCCGCGCACCCTGGAGCAGTTGACCGGTGCCGTCCACGCCCTGGAGATCAAGCTGGACGAGGCCGCGCTCAAGAAGCTCGATCAGATCTGGCCCGGGCCCGGCGGTGAGGCGCCCGAGGCCTATGCGTGGTAGCACGCCGGTAAGGTTGGAACGCACGCGCGTTCGAACTCATTTCAATCCACAGCTCTTCGGGGATTCCGGCTGAATAAGCAATCGTTGGCCCAATTGCTCGTGCTCAACAGCAATTGGCTCGGGATTTCGTTCATGTGGAACGCGCTGCATCCGATCGTGCTGCCTGCGGTGCTGCTGAATTATGTTCCCGATTCACAGAAGAACACCTACCTCGGCCTGTTGACGTTCGGCGGTCTCGTGATCGCCATGCTGGTGCAGCCGATCTCGGGCGCGCTGTCGGACGGCTGGCGCTCGCCGCTCGGCCGGCGCCGTCCGTTGATCGTGCTCGGCACGCTTTTCGACATCGTCTTCCTGACGCTGATGGCCTGGGCGGGCGGCCTGGCCTGGCTGGTGATCGGCTACATCGGCTTGCAGCTGAGCTCGAACACTGCGCACGCGCCGCTGCAGGGGCTCCTGCGGGATCGCGTCCCGCAGGAGCAAATCGGCTCGGCCAGCTCTCTCAAGATCTTCATGGATATGTTCTCGCT
>DASXQN010000295.1:0-3984 GCA_036507155.1 Anaerolineales bacterium | reverse complement strand
CCTCTATCCGATTTTGTCCTGCTCACCCTCGCCGCGCAGATCACCACGCTTCCGATCATGGCCTATCACTTCCAGCGCATCTCGCTCGTCTCGTTGATCGCCAACCCGTTCATCCTGCCCGCGCAACCGGCGGTGATGATCCTCGGCGGACTGGCCGTCTTCCTCAGCCTGATCATTTATCCGCTCGGCTGGCTGGCGGCGTGGATCGCCTGGCCGTTCGTGGTGTACACTATCCGCGTGGTGGAAATTTTCGACCGCGTCCCGCATGGGACGATCTATCTCGGGGACTCTTCATTAAGATTCGTGATCCTGTTTTACGCGGCGCTTCTGGGTATGACCTTTAACTGGTCCCGTTTAAAGGAGGTCTTCGCGTCCCTGAGCGCGCGCATGAAGAACCTGTCCCTGGTCACGGCGCTCGGCGCGTTGTTCGTCCTCACGCTCTTTATCTGGCGCGCGGCCTTCACAGCGCCGGATGGAAACCTGCACATCACGTTCCTCGACGTGGGCTCGGCGACCGCAGTGCTGATCCAGACCCCGGACGGCGGCGCGGTGCTGGTCGACGGCGGACCCAGCGCCTCGCGCCTCTCGGACGAGCTCGGCCGGCGCCTGCCGTTCCTTGACCGCAGCCTCGATTGGCTGATCGTGGCCTCGCCGGCTGAGGACGAGGTGGCCGCGCTGCCGCGCGTCCTCGACCGCTATCCGCCGGAGGACGCGTTATGGAGCGGCAACCTGCAGGCGTCGTACTCCGCGCGCCAGTTGGACGTCTGGCTCGCCTCGCACGCCGTCCCGGTGACGCGCGTAGAACCGGGACAACGCCTCGAGCTGGGCAGCGGCGCGTGGATCGAGGTCCAGGCCGAGGGGCCGAAGGGAAGCGTACTCCTGGTCCAATGGAAAAACTTCCGCGCGCTGCTGCCCGTCGGCGTGGGCGCGGACACGCTCGAGTCGCTCGAATATGGAAATGCCATCGGGCCAGTGGACGTGCTGCTGCTGTCGGACGCGGGCTTTGCGCTCACCAACCCGCGCGATTGGATCGAGAACCTGAACCCGCGGCTGGCAGTGCTGAGCGTGGCCGCCGGCGATGAGTTCGGCCGGCCGGATGAGGCCGCGCTCGAGGCGCTGGGCGGATACACGCTGCTGCGAACGGACCGCAGCGGTTGGATCAGCGTGATCACCGATGGAAGCGAGATGTGGGTGGAGGCGGAGCGACGATGAAGACCTCCGAGGTCCGGCATGTCTGCGCCCGATCTACCTTTAGCCAGACCTCCGAGGTCTCAGTGCGCGGGTGCTATACTTTAGGTTGACCTGTCACCAAGGCTGAAAGGAGCATGGGTTATGAGACACGCGTCGAATCCTGTAAATGAGAAATCGGAAATCACACCTGTGCGCAGAGCGCACCACCGGAAGGTCGCAGCGCTGTTCGTTGCGGCCTGTGCGTTTTACCTGGTCCTGCTGGGCTGCACACCGCACAAGTATGCCGGCAGCGTCGACAGTATGACCGTCTCGAACACCGGTCCCAAGCTCGACGAGAAAATCGTGTTCACTGTTAAGGGCACGGGAAATTGCAGTTTGCGTGTCGACTTTGGCGATAACACCTTCTTCGACCCTGGCGGCTTTTACGACTTCAGTAAATGGCCGGACGGGCTGCCTGTGGAACACACGTATACCGGCTGGCCGGGGACGAAGAGTGTTGTGGCCTACGGCATTGCAGATGGTCCTGGAGATTGCTCTGGAAGCGCGCGCTCCTCGATCCTGGTGGGACCAAGATACGCGCTCGCCTTTGTAGCGCCCTTGCTTCCGGTCTGTGGACTCGTACCCGACCAGCCACAATTAATCGCGGGCTGGAACGTGCACATCACAACCAATCCCGATCCCCGGGTAAAGATAGATTTCGGCTGTATCCTGAGCGGCTGCACGTACGACGCGGATGGCGAGCCGAATTCGGTGGCGCCTGCCGAGTTCCCCTTCCCAGGCCTGCATAAATACTCGTTGGTGATCAAGATCGGCACGCAGGTCGTACAGGGCGGGACGGACGTGTCGTTCGTCGTCGATCAGATCGGCGCGATGGAGTTGTGCGTGAACGACGACGTCCTGAGCGGCAACAGCGGTGCCTGGGGAATCTTTATCGAGGTCAACACCTAGCCCATGTTATTCGCCGAACCTGCCTCCACTCCGTACGACCTGCGTTTCAACGTCGGCCCGATCCCGGTGCGCGTGCATCCGCTGTTCTGGCTGATCGCGGTGCTGTTCGGCGCGTCCGCCGGCGGGATCCTCGAGCTGCTGATCTGGGTGGCCGTCATCTTCGTCTCGATCCTGATCCATGAGCTGGGTCACGTCGTGGCCTTTCGCCGCTACGGACAGGCAGCCAAGGTCGTGCTGCACATGGGCGGCGGACTGGCCGTGCCCGAGCCCGTGAGCTGGGGCGGCCGTTGGGCGAACGTCGAACTGCGGCCAAGCCAGGCGATCCTGATCTCGCTGGCCGGACCCGCCGCGGGGTTCCTGTTCGCGGCGCTCGTGCTGGCCGTCGCCGCGGCTGTGGGCGGGATCATCATCCCAACCTTTCTGTTCGGCTTCATCCCGTTTCCGGAAGCGCTCGTCCCGGGCGGCGCGGTGCCGAATTTGATCGTGCATCTCCTGCTGTGGGTGAATATCTTCTGGGGACTGGTCAACCTGCTGCCCGTCTATCCATTGGACGGCGGCAACGTGGCGCGGCGCGCGTGGATCAGCCTCGACCCGCTGGACGGCGGACGAAAATCGCTGTGGCTGTCCGTCATCACCGGCGCGGTCGTCGCGCTCGCGGGCCTGCTGTTCCTGCACAGCGTCTACATGGCGTTGCTGTTCGGGTTCCTGGCGTTCCAAAGTTATCAAACGCTGAGCGGCCGGTCGTTCGGCGGGTATTGATGAAGACCTCCGAGGTCTTTGGCGATGCTATACTTAAACAAAGTCGATCCGGCGCGATGCAGCGATAGGAAAAACCCCATGGCGATCACCAAACCCGCAGAACAATTTGTCACCTCGGTAGCCGCGGGGATCCCGCCGAGTACCCAGGCAGAAATCGATCGGGCCCTGGAGATCCTGGCCGCCCGCAAGGACGCCTGGGCGATGATGGACATCGCCGGGCGCATCGCGCTGCTCGACCAGGTCAAAGCGGATCTGCCGAAGATCGAAAAGCGTTTGATGCTCGCCGGCATGGCCGCCAAGGGCACCCGGCCGGAGACATTGGCCGAGGGCGAAGAATGGTACAGCATCACGGTGGTGTATCGCAACATGCGCTTCCTGCGTAAAGCGCTGCAGGATATCGCCCGCTACGGAAAACCGCGCATTCCCGGCAAAGTCACGACGCGCGCAAATGGACAGCTGGTCGCGCAGGTGGTGCCTTACGATTGGATGGAACGCCTGGCATTGCCCGGCATCCACGCCGAAGTGTGGATGGAGCCGTCCGTTTCGCTGCAAGGGGACGGCATCCCGCAGGCAGCTTTCTATCAGAGCCAGCAAAAGAAAGGCAGACTCTGCCTGATCCTCGGAGCGGGCAACGTGGGTGGATTGGTGCCCGGGGATTTCCTCTACAAGATGTTCGTCGAGGGACAAGTCGTTGCGGTGAAGATGAACCCGGTCAACGAATACCTCGGGCCGATCTTCGAAGAAGGCTTTGCCGCGCTGATCAAGGCCGGCTTCCTGCAAATTCTGTACGGGGGCGCGCACGAAGGCACGTACCTGGCCAATCATCCGACGGTGGACACACTGCACATGACCGGCTCCGACCGCACCTTCGACGCGGTCGTGTTCGGCCCGGGCGCGGAAGGAAAACAGCGCAAGCAGTCGCGTCAGCCGCTGCTCACCAAGCCGTTCTCCTCCGAGCTGGGCAATATCTCTCCACTGATCGTCGTGCCGGGACCGTGGACTGACAAGGATATCCAACAGCAGGCCGCGCGCATCGGCTCCTGGCTGGTGCCGAATTCCGCGTGCAACTGCCTGACGCCGCGCATG
>DASXQN010000294.1:0-3830 GCA_036507155.1 Anaerolineales bacterium | reverse complement strand
ATGGACGGGCCACCTCCCCCGTCAGGACGACTGTTCCGTCCGGTTTCACTTGACCCGTTATCCAGTCGAAGACGCTGTAATAAGACAGCATGACCAACTGGTGGCGGACTTCTTCCTTCAGCGATTCCATCCGGCGTAAATCACGACTTGCCGGAGAATTCAACTGCGCCGCCGATAACAGAAGCGGGGCTGTCATCATTAACACTGCCGCTAAGATGAGCCATTTCTTGGGCATGGCAAATCCCTCCTAATAGAGCCTTAAATAGTTAGATCGAGGTACTTGGAAAGAGTCACGCAGGCGATTTTCAAGCAACGCGCCCGAGGCGGCTGCGCCGGCGGTGAGAGCGCGCGCGGCGTACGACTTGAATACTGGTTATGGCGCTGCCGATAACTGCGGCTGCAAATAATGCGACACCGATGTATTCGACCGTGCTGGACTTCAACCAAACGATGATCTGCGGTCCATAGAAGTAGGCGAGCACCGCCTCACCGCCAAATCGCATCAGGCGCGTGAGAAACAGTGTCGTAAAGAAAATCGCTGCATTCAATTCCAGCGCGCCTGCTACGAGGCTGCACGCGGTAAATGGAAATGGCGGCGGGAGCAGACTCAAGACTCCGAACGCCGCGGCCCCTCTTCCTTTGATCCGGCGCTGAACGCGGCCCAGGCTTTTGGCGGACACGAAGTGCTCGAGTCCGGCTTCACCCAACCGGCGTCCGATGTAGTAGGTAATGGCGGCTCCACAAAGCGAACCGGCAGCGCCCAGAATTGGGTACAGCCAGAACAATTGGTGCGATCGCGAGGCCAGAATGACGACCGCGATATCGACGGCCATCGGCAAAAAGAACAGCATCGACGAATCGAGGGCGGCTATTATCCACAAGCCCCACCACGACATAAGGCCGCCGAAAAGCGTTATGAAAAAGCCTGGCATAGTTTGGGCTACACGGATTCGAACTCGGCCTAAAACTTATCTGCAGGCAAACTGCCATTGATAGGCTGAGCGCGAAGGATTGGCAAGGGCGGACAGGGTAAGATTCTGACATCAAGTTGATTTTTCTTGTGTTACTTTGTGCCACACGCCATGCGCTCATTTGTCTATGATCAACCGGCCGCTCGGGTGATCTTCGGTATCGGTTCGCTGGACCGGCTTGCGGAAGAGGTCCAGCGGCTCGGCGCCCGCCGCGCGATTGTTCTTTCGACTCCGGAGCAGCGCGCTGACGCCGAGGAAGCAGCGCGACGGCTGGGCGATATGAGTGCGGGCATCTATGCTGAAGCCGTGATGCACGTGCCCATTGAAACGGCGCGGGCGGCTCGGGGAATTGCGAGAGAACTCGATGCGGACTGTTACGTCGCGATCGGCGGAGGATCGACCATAGGCCTCGGCAAAGCGATCGCTCTTGAAACCGGCATGCCGATTCTTGCCGTGCCGACGACGTTCGCCGGCTCCGAGATGACTCCGATCTACGGCTTGACCGAAGGCGGAATCAAGAAGACAGGCCGCGATCGCAAAGTTCTGCCGCGAACCGTCCTGTATGATCCGGCTTTGACCTTGAGCTTGCCGCCGAAGATCGCGGGGCCGTCCGGCATGAACGCGATCGCTCATTGTGTCGAGGGTCTCTACGCGCAAGACGCCAACCCCATCATGACGCTTCTCGCGGCTGAGGGAATCCGGGCGCTGTCGCGATCGCTTCCTATCGTGGTCACGGAACCTCAGAACCTGGAAGCCCGTTCCGATGCGCTCTACGGAGCCTGGCTTGCCGGAAGCGTGTTGGGAAATGTGGGCATGGCGATTCATCACAAGCTGTGTCACACGTTGGGCGGAACGTTCAATTTGCCGCATGCGGAGACGCACACGGTTGTCCTGCCTCATGCAATGGAGTTCAATCGTGAAGCGGCGGCGGATGCGATGCGCATTGCCGCCGAAGCGCTTGGCGCGCACGACGCGGCGCAGGGCGCCTACGATCTGGCCGCGCGTCTTGGCGCTCCGATCGCGCTGAAGGACATTGGCATGCCCGCGGACGGTTTGGATCGAGCCGCGAAGCTGGCGACTGAGAATCCGTATTACAATCCGCGGCCGGTGGAATATTCCGCTGTTCGGCAGTTGCTGGAGAATGCGTATCACGGAAAGCGGCCGGCCTAGTGCAGGAAGGCCCAGGAGAAAGCCCAGGAGAAAGTAATGACCACCAAAATCTTATTGGCGATCGCAGCGCTGACCTTTGTTCCAGTCGGTCTTTTCGCGCAAGGGCAGCGTGGCCAGGCGCCCCCTCCCGCCGGCGGAGGACGCGGCCAGGCGCCGCCCACAGCGCGGGCAGCGGCGCCGATCGATCTGACAGGATACTGGGTATCCGTTGTTACGGAGGATTGGCGGTTCCGGATGGTCACGCCGCCCAAAGGGGATTTTGCCAGCATTCCGACCAATCCGGCCGGCGTTCAGATCGGACAACAGTGGGACCCTGCGAAGGACGAGGCGGCCGGCGAACAGTGCAAGTCCTATGGCGCACCCGCAGTCATGCGTGTTCCAGGACGCGTGAACATTACGTGGCAGGACGATTCGACCTTAAAAGTCGAGACCGACGCCGGACAGCAGACACGCTTGTTTCATTTCGGCGAATTTCAGCCGACGGCCGGCCCGCCCACCTGGCAGGGAAACTCTGTGGCAAACTGGGAACTCGCCGGTGGCCGCCGCGGTGGTCCGCCGGCGGGAGGTTCTTTAAAAGTCGTGACGACGGGAATTCGTCCGGGTTACCTGCGGAAAAACGGATATCCTTACAGCGAGAAAGCGACGGTCACGGAATACTACGATCGTACGAATGAATCGGGTGGCGACTCCTGGCTCATCGTGACCACAATCGTCAACGATCCTGTGTACCTGGCACAAGAATTCGTCACGAGCACCCATTTCAAGAAGCAGCCGGATGCCAAAGGCTGGAATCCGCAACCTTGCATAGCGAGGTGACCATGAGCACGATCAATCTGAAAGTCAACGGCCGGTCCCTCACACTGGACGCCGATCCGACGACTCCATTGCTTTACATCCTCAGCGACGATCTCGCGTTGCGCGGGCCGAAGTTCGGTTGCGGCCTGGGCCAATGCGGCAGTTGCACGGTCATTATCAAAGGACAGGCGGTGAGGTCCTGTGTCACTCCGGTCGGGAGTGTGGCGGGGGGAGAAATCACGACGCTAGAAGCGTTGGGTTCAAGCGATAAGCCGCATCCGATTCAGAGGGCATTCATCGACGAGCAGGCCATGCAATGCGGCTTCTGCGTAAACGGCGTCATCATGACCGCCAAGGCTTATCTCGATCGAAATCCCAAGGCAAACGAAGCGGATATCCGGCAGGCGATGTCGAGCGTGCTCTGCCGATGTCACGCCCATTCGCGGATGATCAGCGCGATCACTCGCTACGCGAAAGGAGTACGATCATGACTTTATCGCGCAGGGATTTCTTGAAGACATCCGGAGCGCTGATTGTCACATTCAGCCTCGCTCCGGAATCGACGCTCGCTCAGCGGCTCGACGGCGCCAGCAGCAATCAACTCGACGGCTGGCTGGCGATCAATGCAGACGGCACGGTTACCGCATACACAGGCAAATGCGAATTGGGCCACGGTCTGCACACGGCCCAGACCCAATTGGTCGCCGAGGAGCTGTCCGTCCCATTCAATCGCGTCAAACTGATCCAATGCGACACGGCTCTGACTCCGGATCAAGGGACGACATCCGGAGCGCAATCTCATCCCACGAACTTCAATCAGGGGGCTCTCGCCCTGGCCGGCGCCACCGCGCGCGAAGCATTGTTCGAAATGGCGTCGAAACGAATGGGCGTAAC
>DASXQN010000293.1:0-5733 GCA_036507155.1 Anaerolineales bacterium | reverse complement strand
ACAGGACGTTATACGTTCCGTCCGAGGAGATATTGAACTCATACCAGCCGTGGTCTTCCGTGTAGCGGCAGATCAGTCCGATCGATTCGGGGCTGCCGGCGCGGCTCTGCACATGCGCGTCGATGCGGACGTCGGCATAGGTCTCGTTCCCGATGATCGCGTAGATCCAGTCGTTCCGGGAATCCAGGATGAACACGAGCGAACCATCTTGCATACGCGTCTGCGTAGGGATGTCGGTGTTGCTCTGCAGCACCGACCAGGCCGGGATCTTCCCGTCGAATTCCTCGGTGAAGAAACGCGGCAACGCCGTCGGCGCGGCGGTTGAGGTCGCGCTCGCTTCAGGACTGGGCGAGGCAGCCGCGGTCGGGGTATGAGTCGCTGTGCGCGGTGTGAAATCAGCCGCGGGCGTGGAGTCCACGGGCTGGCAGGCAATTCCGAAGAGTAGGAGTCCAAGAAAGAGAGTTCTTTCCACTGTGTCATCCTCCCGAAGGACACCAGGACGGTGTGAGCCGCGGTCCTGAGCGGAGCAATGGAGCCGCGAAGGATCTCCTCTTCATTGTAATCAGACTCTTCGGTCGCCTGATCTCGAGACATGACGCATCTGCCGTCACTACTCGACCAACGGCTCCCTCCCACCGCTTCGCAATGGGATAAGCTGACGGGCACACGTCCTTCGCGATCAGAGTCACACATTCTAACGCAATTGACCGGCAGTACAACTGCCGGTCAACGTGAGAGTGGAGATGCGGGGAATTGAACCCCGGTCCGAAAGAATCGACCCTCGAAAATCTACGAGCGTAGCCTGCCGAATTTTTTCACCGCAGGGATCTCGGCGGGCAAGTAACCCTGCGGCCAGTTGCTGATCTTAAGCACACTTAGCAACGTCGTGCGCAGCACTCCACCATTGTTTCGCCCGATCCGTCTCCGGGTGGAGGGCGGAGCCGGCGGACGCGCTCTCCGAAGAGGGCGGCTGTCATGTCATCGCTTATGCAGCGACGGGCAGGGCAGCGTAGGAAGTGCGGTTGGCACTTAAGGTTTTGCGCTGAGTTAACGAGATCGGCGCCGCTCGGCTCGCATTCCGGGATCAGCCTCTCCCGTCGAAGCCTGTCATCCCCGGGACGAATAGTATATCACCGCTTATGCAGACGAAATGAGTGCTTGAAAACTTACGACGGAAATCGACAGTGGGCAGGCCGCGCGTGTCTTGCCATCCTGAGTCAAAGACCAAAACCAATAGTCTATTAACGCGAACCGCGCGAAAGGTGCGAATTACGCGAAGCATTCCAATCTGCTTTTCGCGCTTTTCGCCTTGTTCGCGCAATTCGCGTTGAGATTTTTCACTCCGATCCTCAACACCTTAGCGTTCCATCCGAATGCTAATCGTCGCGGCGGCCGCGGACATATATCGCCCACAAAACCAAAGAACCGCCCCTCTGCGGAGGGGGTCGCGCGTGCTCGGGAAACCCTACTGCAGAGGCATAACAAATAACCTGTCGTACGCCGCGATGCGGCGGCAACATGCAATATACTTGTCAGGCAAACATCAATTGAAGAGCATATAATTACCCTCCACATGAACCCCTGGCCGCGTACCCTTCGCTCGCTCTTGAACTTGATGGCGCTCACGCTCGCGCTGACGGCTTGTGGCGGACCCGCAGCTGTGTCCATGCCGACCGCCGCGCCAACGCCGAATGCGACCCCGCTCACGCCCGTCGTCCCGGTGCGAAGAAACGCGCGCATAAATTCCTCGATCCGCTTCGAGCACTTCAGCCTCGAGGACGGTCTCTCGCAGAGTACGATCAACACCATCCTGCAGGATCGCCAGGGCTTTCTGTGGCTCGGTACGCAGGATGGACTCAATCGATACGACGGTTATGAATTCAAAGTCTACCGGCCGGATACGGAACAGCCCGACAGCATCAGCGATCGCTGGATCACGGCGCTCGTGGAAGACCGCAGCGGCATGATCTGGATCGGCACGCGCCAGGGCGGACTAAATCGCTTCGACCCCGGCCTCGGCCTTTTCACCGTTTTCAAGCACGACCCCGCCGACGCGTCCAGCCTGAGCGCGGACGGCGTCGATGCACTGCTGGAAGATCGCGAGGGCATTCTATGGGTGGGGACAGACGACGGACTGGACCGCTTCGATCCGGAGGCGGGCAGCTTCAAGCACTACCCCGCCGGCGCGCCGGACAGTTTGAGCAGCCAGAAAGTAACGGATGTATATGAAGACAGCGAAGGCATGCTCTGGATCGGCACGCAGGACGGCGGGCTCAACCGCTTCGACCGCGTGACGGGAAAATTTCAGGCCTTCCGATTTAACCAGGATGACCCGGATTCATTAAGCCATGATCGCGTCACGGCCATCATAGAGGATGACAGGCAGAACTTGTGGGTCGGCACCGTCAACGGCCTGAATGCATTTGACCGCGCCACGCAGACCTTCCAGCGTTTCATCCATTCGGACGACCAGGCGGACAGCCTTGGCAACAGCCGCGTCATGGCCCTGTATGTTGACCGCAACGGCGCATTGTGGGTGGGAACGGACGACGGCCTGGACCTCTACAATGAACGCTTCGGCCGCTTCGTACACTACCGCAATGAACCATCCAATCCGAACAGCCTGAGCAACAACACCATCTTCTCGATCTATGAGGACCGCGGCAGCGTGCTGTGGATCGGGACGTACGGCGGCGGCCTCAATAAATACAATCGGCAGCAGGACCAGTTCACCTATTATCGAAATGACCCGGCCAACGCGGACAGCCTGACCGGCAACATGGTTTTTGCGATCAATGTGGATGCCACCGACACGGTCTGGATCGGCACCTTCGGCGCCGGCCTCAATCGCTTTAACCCCATCACCGGCACCTTCAGGAAATATCAATACGATCCGAATGATCCGAGCAGCATTAGCAGCGATGAGGTCTATTCCATCTATCAGAACGGCAGCCAGGGCCTCTGGGTAGGAACTTCGCGTGCGCTTGATTACCTAAACTTGCAGACGGGCCGATTTACGCATTACTATCCCGCCACCGCCAAGGAGCAGAACGGGCTCTCCGGCGCGCCGGTGTACACGCTCCACGAGGACCGCACGGGTGAGCTGTGGATCGGCACAGCGCGCGGCCTCGATCAATTCGATCCGAACAGCGGCATCTTCGTGCACTATCAGCCGGACTCGCGCAATTCCGTCAACTTGAGCGGCGCCCCGGTCGTCACGATCGAAAACGATTCCAGCGGCCGATTGTGGATCGGCACCTTCGAGAACGGACTGAACCGCTTTGACGCGCTGCGCGAAGGTTTTATCAAATACCTCAACCAACCGGGCGATCCAACCAGCTTGAGCAATAATTCGGTGCTCGCACTCCACTCCGACCGCCACGGCATCCTGTGGATCGGCACGGCCGGCGGCGGCCTCAACCGTTACGACCCCGCCACGGATTCTTTCACGGCGTTCACAGAAAGAGACGGATTGCCCAACAACGTGGTCTACGGGATCCTGGAAGACAATGCCGGCGCGCTGTGGCTGAGCACCAACTACGGACTCTCCCGCTTTGATCCGGAGACGCGCATCTTCCGCAACTTCACCGCCAGCGACGGACTGCAGAGCAACGAGTTCAACATGGGCGCTTATGCGATCAATTCGCACGGCGAGATCTACCTGGGCGGAATCAATGGACTGAACGCGTTCGATCCGCTCGAGATCAGCAGCGACAGCTACGTACCGCAGGTGGTCCTGACGTCCATCACCCAGGACGGCCAGCCGGTCCACAGCGAGGCCCAGCCCGAGGCGCTGCGAGAAATCGTCCTGCACTGGCCACAAAACTCATTCGAATTCGAGTTCGCGGCGCTGTCATTCAACCAGCCCTCCAACAACCAGTACGCGTATATGCTGGAAAACTTTGAAAGCGACTGGAATAACCTGGGCGTCAAGCGGAACGGCCGCTACACCAACCTGCCGGGCGGAACGTACACATTGCTGTTGAAAGCCAGTAACAGTGACGGGGTGTGGAACGAAGCGCCGGTGCGGATCCAGGTCAGCGTGATCCCGCCCTTCTGGGAGACGAACTGGTTCCGGCTGCTGTCCGGAGTGCTGTTGGCCGTCGTTATTGCCGGCGGCTATCGCCTCCGCCTGAACAGTGTGCAAAGCCGCAACCGCGCCCTCGAATCACTGGTTCAGGATCGCACCGGCGCATTGGAGAAACGCACGCGCGAGGTGGAAGCGCTTTATCAGGCCGATGAAAGGATCCTGCGCAACGTCAGCCTCCACCAGGTCTTTCAGACGCTCGTGGATGTGGCGGTCGATATCCTCAAGGCGGACCGCGCGGTGGTCTTCGCGTGGGACGAAGAGGAAGCGCGTGTCGTGCCGCGCGTCAGCCACGGATTCCAGCCGTCCACGCTGGAGGTAATGAAGTTTGCCAAAGGCGAAGGTATGGTCGGCGAGGTTTTTGAAAAGGGACTGCCGATCATCATCCTCGATCTGAAGCCCGAGCATTTTCGCCCCGATATTCGCGCCGCTGTGATGGAGGAGGGCATCCAATCATTCGCTCACCTGCCGATCCTCGTGGACCAGCGCGTGGTCGGCGTATTCAGCGTCGGCTTCACGCGCCCGAGCGCGCTGAACGACGACATCGTGCGCCTGTTCACGGCGCTGGTGCAGCGTGCCGCGTTGTCGATCGCCAACATGCAGCTCTTCGAACAGACCAAGGACCTGGCGGTCATGGAAGCGCGCAACCGGCTGGCACGCGATCTGCATGACAGCGCCAAGCAAAAGGCTTTCGCGGCGCTGGCGCAGCTCGGCACGGCCAACGGCATGATGAAGAACAACTCGGCGGAGGTCAAGCCGCATCTCAATGAGGCGGAAAACCTCGTCTACGAGGTGATCCAGGAGTTGACCTTCCTGATCCAGGAGATCTATCCGATCGCCTTGCAGGAGAAGGGCCTGCCCATCACGCTGCGCGAGTATGTCTTCGAATGGGAGAACCGCAACGATGCATCCGTAAACCTGGTGATCCGAGACAGCCGGCAGCTCTCGTTGGAGACAGAACAGGCGATTTATCGTATCATTCAGGAAGCGCTGGCGAACATCGCCCGACACAGCCAGGCGCGCCGGGTCGACGTTTCGCTGATCTACGACACGGATTGCATCAACGTCATCATTGCCGATAACGGCTGCGGATTCGACGTCAACCAGAAGGTGCGCGGCATGGGGCTGCGCTCGATCCGCGAGCGGGTGGGCAGCATCCGCGGCAGCCTGCAGATCGAAAGCGAACCCGGCCAGGGGACGCGTTTATTGATCCAGTTTCCGCTCAAGAGCGAGAGTAAGAGGAAAAATCCATGACAGACCCGATCAGCATCCTCATCGTCGACGATCATGAAGTGGTCCGCAACGGGCTGAGCGCCTACATCGAAACGCTGCCCGAATTCCGCGTCATCGGCGAGGCGGTCTCGGGCGAAGAAGCGTTGATCATGGTCTCGGAGCACATCCCGGATATCGTCCTGCTCGACCTGATCCTGCCCGGCATGGACGGCGTGGAGACCACCCGTCACGTCAAGCAGATCAGCCCGCGCACACAAGTGGTGGTGCTGACTTCCTTCTATGAAGACGCGAATATTTTCCCTGCGCTGAAGGCCGGTGCGATCTCCTACATTCTCAAAGATATGAAGATGGACAGGCTGGCGGAAGTGCTGCGCCGCGCCGTGCAGGGCGAGGTCACCCTGCATCCACGCGTC
>DASXQN010000292.1:0-2852 GCA_036507155.1 Anaerolineales bacterium | reverse complement strand
GGAGTTGGACAGGCGCCGTGATGCCGATTCGAATCTTCATCTCGCCGCCGTCCGGCGGCACGGGGAAGCACTGCACGAGCACGCGGTCGGGGCCGCTCGTCGTCACCAGCACAGGGTCGCGACGCTGCCGCACGACCTGCTCATATGCCTGCCGCACTTTCCCGCGGGCGGCGAACGCGGCCTCGCGCTCCTCGCCGTTTACCCAGAGGGTCAGCCGCGACACGACGCCGCCTGGCGGCAGCGCGATCTGCGTCCGCGCCTCCTGCTGCCACGCCGCCTGGTTCTTGAAGAGGAGCGTCCATTCGAGGTAGCTCACGCCGGCGTTGGCGTCCACCGATTGATCCATACGCGAGCTTGCCATCGATAAGTCTTTTGCCCGACCTCCGGCGGCGGAGCCGCCGCGATCGGTGTCAAACCAATCGAACAGACTGCGGCCGGTCTTCAGCTCCGGTCGCGGCGCATCGCTGAATGGCGCGCCCGTCACGCGGTAGTAAATCCGCCGCGCCTCTTCAGGGTTGACCTGGCCGCCGAACGAAAAGAGGAAGCTGACAAAATCGGTGCGGCCCGGCCGGGCATAGCAGTTCCGTAGCATCGAGTCCCTGTCGCCCATCCACCGCAGCCATGCGTCTCCGCGCCGGCTCGTAGCAGCATCCGCCGAGGCCGCCATCTCTAAGCCAAACCGTGTCATGACGTCGGGAAGCGTGGCTGCGGCGAGCACGATCAACGTGAGCGCGAGGCCGGGCCACAATCCGGGCAGCTTCGCGGGCTGCTCCTGCCACCGGCGCAAATAGCGCCTACCTGTGATCGAAGCTATCAGCGCGAAGAGCGGCGCCATCGGCAGCAGCCCCAACCCGAAAAGAATTAAAGCGAAGGCTCCGATCGGCATCAAAGGCAGGAAGACGAGCGTGTAAAACGCCGCGCCGCCGATAGCGGCGCCGCTGAGCCATCCGAGCGCCCGCCTGTGTTCGCGCCAATCCTTGCGCAGCGCCAGCCAGATCAGGAAATTCACCGCCGGGACGAACGCGGCGACCAGCATGTGCCAGACGGTCGGGATCGGGTCGAAGAAAACGCTCGCGCAGAAGCCCGTCGTGACTTCCAGCAACACGACGAGGGCCGGGAAAATAACGCCTGCAGTCAGCCAGAAAAGGCCCGGGGATTTGCGGCGCTGCCTGGATGAGTCTTGACGCAGCGAGGGCAGTGGTTTTGTGGCCGGCGCGGCGGCAGGAAGGCTTTTCAAGCTCTGCTCAAGGCTGCCGATGGCCGAAGCGACTTCGGCCTCGGTCGGCTCCATGCCCGGCGGTTTGAGCCCGGGCTTCGACTGCGGCGACGATGGGTTGGGCGAGTCAGGCATGATTCCTCCTTGTGGACGGCTGAAGTGAGGCCCTAGGGTAAGAGCGCCGAGGTATTCGGCGCCGTGAATGCCTCCCATAGGCCAGGGGAGGAAGTATACTACCGAATACTTTGTAATGTAAAGTACTTTTTCTGATTCATTGTACACCCGGAAATCCCGACGGCCGTAACGGAGATGCAATACTGACTGTAGCGATTGTTTTCAATTAAGTGTGTAACCCACGTGCGGTTTGTATGTGGCCCGGGTCATCAGACCAGGGCATCCCGCGAAGCGGGATCAGCAAGTCGCTTGGGCCAAGGGGTCGCGCTGGCGCGCGACGCCCGGGTCTGATGACCCGGGCCACGGGAAACCCTACATGGGCTGCAACAATAAAAAGTCGAACTTGACCGTGCGGAAGACTGTTCCGTAACATGATGAAGATGGCGAAGAAAAACGGCCGCGTGAATCTTTTGTTCGGAAGTCTGGTCCTCGTGCTTGGAGCTGTCCCGCTGGTCTATTCGCTCTATTTTCTAGATCGCGGTCCACAGATTCAAGCCGCCGGAGCGCTCCCGCCGGACCACCCCGAACTGCCACAAGGGCACCCTCCGCTCGACCATGCCAAGGAACTCATGGCACTTGAGCAGATGAGCCGCAGCGACCCTCAGAACGCCGATTACAAAAATCAGATCGCCAACATCTACTATGACATGGGGCAGTACCAGAAGGCCATAGACGCGTACCAGCAGAGTCTCTCGCTGAGGCCTCAAGATCCGAGTGTTGAGACCGACATGGCTACCTCGTATCACTATCTCGGGCAGCATGACCGCGCTCTTGAAATCCTGAACAAGGTGTTGGGTTACCGGCCGACCTTCCCTCAGGCCCTCTTCAACAAAGGAGTCGTTCTGCACAGGGGCAAGAAAGATGTCCGTGGTGCGATTGCTGCATGGGAAGAGCTGTTGCGCACCAATCCAAGCCTTCCAAATCGGGCGGAACTCGAACAGCGGATCAGCCAGCTCAAAGCGACAGAAAGGTAGCAGGCCTCCCGCCTGCCGGCGATGCTTAGCTTCGTAGCGCGTGTTCTTCTATACTTGTCAGCGGTCATGCTGTTTGGACGATTCTTGCGCGGCCTGTTCAATTCACTCCGCGGAGTCGCGCCCCCTCCTGCGCAAGAGCGCGCCTCTTCCGAGCGAGTGTCTATGGTCAAGGACCCAATGTGCGGCATGTACATGGATCCCAGACTGGCGCTTCGGATGGAGCATAAGCGAGAGTCTGTGTATTTCTGTTCTGATGAATGCCGTCAGAAATTCCTCTCGAGCTCCCCCTAGCAATTTCGGATTGCGGATTTCGGATTGCGGATTGAGCATTTCGAATGCCCTGATTCCGCAATCCGAAATCCGAATTCCGAATTCGATGTATAATGCTCCGTGTGAACTGGGCGGGAGCAACGCATTCCTTGCGTCAGTAGCAGAATTGAAGAAGCCTGCTTCGAAGAAAAAATCCAGAGTTTCCGATAACATGGCCC
>DASXQN010000291.1:0-5274 GCA_036507155.1 Anaerolineales bacterium | reverse complement strand
CAAGTCGATGTGCAGCGACGGCATCTTGCCGCCGCGGCCGCCGGCTGCCGTCCCGGACAGCAGAGGTTTCGAGAGCCACAGCGGCAGCCGCGAAGCCAGTACAAGCGCGCGCACGGGAATGCCAGGCAGGTCCACCACCTTCAGATCCTGGGCCGTCATCACCGCCAGGCACTCGCGCAAGATGCGGATCTCGAGCTCAAACAGATTCTTATTTGCAAAGACCTCGGCCGCGGTCATATCCAGGATCGCTGAGGTCGGGTTGGCGATGAGGTTGATCAAGAGCTTGGACCACTTCATGCTGAGCGCATCACGATACAGGCGGGGATTCAAGTAGGCGGCTTCAAATGCAGCAGCCAACGGCCGGGACAGCGGATGCCCTTCGCCGATGCCCACGCCGCGCAATTTGTCCAGGACGATGTCGCCCTTGGCGCGGCGGCCGACTGGCGTGGTGAGAGCGCCATAAATGACCTTGTCCGCGCCCAGCACGCTCGCCAGCGCGGGTTCGTTGTCCACGCCGTTGGACATGCACAGGACCGGCGGCATGCGGCCTGCGAGCGGTTTGATCTCCTCCAGCGCTGCGGCCGTGTCGAATGACTTCAGGGCGAACAGGGCGGCGTCAAAAGGACCATGACGCAGGGCATCTTCAAGCGAACTCACTGCCGCAAAGGCGGAGGATGGAATCACGAACGCGTCCAGCGCGTGGCGACGGCTGTCCGCGCTCAGGTCAAGCCGCAAGCCGCGCTTCCGCAATTCGTCCACGCCGCTCGCGCGTTCCAAGAAAACCAGCGAGTGACCCGCTATGGCGAGACTACCGCCAATATAGGTTCCGATGGCGCCGGCGCCAAAGGTCAGGATTTTGAGAGGACTACCGGTGGAGGCTTGCAACGCGTCAACTCAGCGAGGCAGGTTCGTCCTGCTTCCAGTGAGCATGATCGTTGAGCGTATCGATCGTCCAGCGATGTTGCTTGGGATGGTAGATCAAACGCGCGAAGCCCGTGTTTCCAAATCTGAAGCGCGGACCGGCGTTATTGGCATGCGGCGCAATACCGACGACCGCGTGCATCACCTGATTGAGCAAGCCGCCGTGTGACACCACCAGGTAACGTCCCGGCGGCCGGCGCAGTAAATTGTGCAAGCCCTGTCCGCCGCGCAGGAATAATTCCCAATCGCCTTCCCCCTGTCCGCCGACCGGATCGTATGGATTAATAAAATCGGGACGTGGAAAACGTTCGGTCGCTTCGCGCGCTGTCAGGCCTGAGAATTCGCCGTTGTTTCGCTCCATCCAGAGTGGGTCGTCTTCCACCGGTGCATTCACTGCTGCCGCGAGGATTTCTGCCGTCTCCCGCGTACGGGACAAGGGGCTGCTAATGATCAGGTCGAATTGCTCGCCCTCGCTCTTCCAGCGTTCCGCCAGCGCGCGCGCCTGGGCGCGGCCCACGTCATTGAGTTTGTAGTCCGACTGGCCCTGCCAGCGCGCCTCAGCGTTGCCCACGGACTCGCCGTGACGCAGCAATACGATCCGATAGACACCACGGCCCGATTCAGTCATCCTGATTCCCGCCCTTGACGAGGTAGATCGGCCGCCGCTTCACCTCCTGGAAGATGTAGCCTACATAAATACCGATGAAGCCCAGGACTACCATCAGCATGCCGCCGACGATCAGAATAATGAACATCAGCGAACTCCAGCCCGGCGCCAGGCCGGAAGTGCGCCCGGTAACCCAGAAGGAAAGCACGTAGATCATCTCGGCGGCGGCCAGGCAGAACAGGACCGCGCCGAGGCTCAGCCCGATGTAGAGCGGCACCAGCGAGAACGAAAAGATCGCGTCCATCGCCAGCCGCACCATCTTGCCGAAAGAATATTTCGAGGCGCCGCTGATGCGTTGCGCGGGTTGATACGGCAGAATGACGGTCGGGAACCCGATCCAGGCCACCATGCCGCGCAGAAAACGATGATACTCGGGCATCGACCTCAGCGCCTCGACGGCGGCGCGGGACAGGGCGCGATAGTCGGCTGCGCCCGCCAGGATCTGCGTCCCGCTGATGGCATTGATCAAGCGGTAGAACAGGCCCGAGGTCCATTTCTTGAACGACGCCGGGCCGGCTTCCTCCACGCGCTGCGTCTGTACGATCGCGTAGCCCTGCTGGATCAGGTCCAGCATCTGCGGGATCATTTCGGGCGGATGCTGGCCGTCGCCGTCCATCGTGATGATCACATCGCCTTGCGCGTGCTCGAGCCCCGCGGTCAACGCAGCTTGGTGACCGAAATTCCGGCTGAGCGGCAGCACCGTGACGCGGCGGTCGCGCTTGGCCAGTCTGGCCAGCGCGTCCGGCGTTCCATCGGTGGAACCGTCGTCTACATAATAAAAGTGGATTTCGTGTGGGAGAGCGTCCACCACGGCGCGAATGCGGGCGTGCATCTGCTCCACCACGCCCGCCTCGTTGAAGATCGGTAGGACGATCGCAACCCGCATTTTTTTAGAGGACATCAGCAGGAAATTCTACCACGCTGCCGCGTCACAACCTGACCCCATGCCTGTCCGCCAGAATCGACAGCAGGCGCGCCGCCTCGGCTTTTTTCCGGTCCGCGTCCCAGGCGAGCGCCTCCCCGACGGAGTCTGCCAGCTCGTCCACCGCGGGCCGCATCAGCTGACCCAGCATCGCAAGCAGCGTGCGGCGTAGAACAAGATCGTCCAAGCGCATGACTTTTTCATTCGCGGCCAGGAAACCGATCTCTCTGCGTGAATATGCTGGGAGCGAGTCGAGCGCCTGGTCCGGCGCGCGGCCGATGAAACCGGCCACCTGTTCGGCGCGCGTGCCATAGCGCGCAAACAAGACCTGCACGCGCGCGGCGGGCAGACCGGTCCACGCGGCGAGGGCCTCGATCTGCTGGTTACGGTCTTCGGGCGAGCGCGGGTAGCCGCGCCCGCCGCCGATCGACAGCTCCCGCGTATTCAATCGGCGTTGCAATCCGAGATGCGCCAGCGCTTTGTCCGTGACCTGCTCGGCGAAGGCGCGGAACGTGGTCCATTTCCCGCCGACCAGCGAGTAGATCGGAAAGTTCAGCCCGGTCCATGAGCCGCTGAGAACCTGCAGGCTGTGATCGCGCGTGATCTGGGCGGTCGATTTCGGCCCGCTGTATGCCAACGGACGCACGCCCGAGAACGCGAAAACGATATGCTCCCGCCCGACAGTGATCTGCGGAAAAACGCGGCGGATCATGCCGAGGAAGTACTCGATTTCGTTGTCGGTGCAGCGCGCCTCGTCCGGGTTGGCGATGGGCAGGTCCGAGGTGCCAACCAGGACGCGGTCGAACAGCGGAAAGATCAGCACGATCCGGCCGTCCTCATTCTCAAAGAAGAATTCGTTCTCGCCGATGGCATGACGAAGTTCGTCGTGGGCCAACACCAGATGCGAACCCTTTGTGCCGCCGATAAAGCGCGTGGAATGTCCCATCTCTGCGTTGACCGGATCGATCCAGGCGCCCGCGGCGTTGATCACGAGTTTGGGTCGTACTTTGAAGGTTTCATCGGTTAGTTCATCGCGCAACGTAACACTCGCTCCCCCGGCTTGCGCGAAACTGACGTAGTTGAGCGCCCGCGCGTGCAGTCCCTCTGCTTCTGCGTCCAGCAACGTCTCCAGCGCCAGGCGTTCAGGGCTGAGGATGGCTCCATCAAAGTAGGTCGCGGTGGCCACGATCTGCGGATTGAGCTTACTCCAACGCGCCAGTGATGCCCGGCGGGAGAGAAATCGGTGCGGCGGGACGACGCGCGCGCCGCCCGTAAAGGCATCGTACAACAACAGGCCAAGCTTGATCACCAGCGCGCCGCGCTCGGACGGCCGATCCAGCCAGCCCAGGAATTTCAACGGCGCATTGAGCAAGCCGGAATATTTCTTGAAGATGGGGATCGTGGTGGGCAGCGGCTTCACCAGGTGCGCCGCGTTCTGGATCAGCCGGTTACGCTCGTTGACAGCCTCGCGCACCAGCCGGAACTCGCCGTTTTCGAGGTAGCGGATCCCGCCGTGCGCCATGTGGGAAGACGCAGCCGAAGCCCCCGAACAGAAATCGCCGCGCTCCACCAAGAGCACGTCCACGCCGTTGAGCGCCAGGTCGCGGAAAACGCCGATGCCATTGATCCCTCCGCCCACGATCAGCACGGAGAGCTCTGGATCATGTTTGAGGGAGGCTAGAATTTCGTCGCGGTCCATAGTTTTCTAAACACGAAGGGCACAAAGGACTCAAAGGTTTTCCTTTGTAAACGTTGTGTCCTTTGTGTTTAGCTCACCCAGTTGAAGGTCTTAGTCACAGCCTTCTTCCACTCCGCGTAGAGCTTGTCCCGGCGAGCGGCGTCCATATTGGGGTTCCACTCCTTATCGCGGCCCCAGTTGGCGCGCAGCTCTGCGAAGTCATTCCAGAATCCCACCGCCAACCCGGCCGCGTAGGCCGCGCCCAAGGCCGTGGTCTCGGCCACTTTGGGCCGGATGACGGGCACATTCAGGATGTCGGCCTGGAACTGCATCAACAGCTCGTTGAAGACCATGCCGCCGTCCACTTTCAACGCGGTCAAGCGGACGCCGGAATCGGCCTCCATGGCGTCCAACACCTCGCGCGTTTGAAAGGCAGTGGCTTCCAGCGCCGCGCGGGCGATGTGTCCCTTGTTGACATAACGCGTCAGTCCCAGCACGGCGCCGCGTGCGTCCGACCTCCAATATGGCGCGAACAATCCTGAGAAGGCCGGCACGAAATACACGCCGCCGTTATCGTCCACGCTGCGCGCCAGCGGTTCGATCTCGGATGATTTTTCGATCAGTCCAAGGTTATCGCGCAGCCACTGCACCAGCGCACCCGTAATGGCGATCGAGCCTTCCAACGCGTACACAGCTTTTTGAGCCCCGATCTTGTAGCCCAGGGTGGTCAGCAAGCCGGATTTCGATGCCACCGGTTTCTCGCCGGTATTGAGCAGCATGAAGCAGCCGGTGCCGTACGTATTTTTGGCTTCGCCTGGATCGTAGCAGGCCTGCCCGAACAGAGCGGCGTGCTGATCACCGAGGTCGCCAGCGATCGGAATGCCCTTGATCGGCGCCAAAGTGCCGCGCTGCGAAGTCCCCGAAGGCGGAGCCTGCCGAAGCGCGCCTTCTCCTGCTACCTCACCGTAAATTTCAGAAGATGAACGAATCTCAGGCAGCATCTTGCGCGGGATGCGCAGGATTTGCAGGATCTCTTCATCCCACTCCAGAGTATGCAAATTCATCAGGAGCGTGCGCGAGGCATTG
>DASXQN010000290.1:0-9886 GCA_036507155.1 Anaerolineales bacterium | reverse complement strand
TGTCGTGAAGACGCGACTCAATCCCCAGACCGCCATCGTCACCAGCAAGGCGGCCATGCTCACGCCGAATATCAAGTCGCCGGCAATGAAGCTGCGCAAAGGCGGCAGGTTCGGGCTGGTGCGCATCGGGCTTTTGGAGCCGCCAGGTTTCTCCGGATAGCGCAGCCGATGGCCGGCCTGGATCGCATCTGCGAAGCGCAGCAGGATTGCATCGGTGTCCAGATCGAGAAACGCGGCGTAATTGGCGAGCATGCCGCGCGTCTGCACCGCCGACGGCAGTTTGTCGAACGCGCCGGCCTCGAGCGCTTTGATGAACGCGCTGCGCAGCCGGAGGTGCCGCTCGACCTCTTCGAGCGTCAAGCTGAGCAGCTCGCGGCGCTGACGAAGTCCCGCGCCGATCGCGACAAAGATCTGTTCAGGCGTCTCGACCGGGCGCGTGGCGGACGACGCGATCGGCGCGCCGGCGGATTCTTCGTCAGGCCCGACTGCGGTAGATTCTTCTGCAGGCACATTTTTTCTCAGGCGCACCTGAAAAGTGGACACGAGCCGCGACCACAGCTCGATGGCCCTGGATCGCCGTTGCGCCCCAACCGGGACTTTGAGCTGGTCGCCCGCCTCAGGCGGACTCTCTACCTCGGCCGGCTCCGCATCGACTGCGGGCGCCGCAACTTCTTCGGCCACGGGTTCAGCTGGAGGGTGTGCGGTCGCGGGCGCGTCGGTTGGTGCCGCGTCGCTCTCAGGGGGCGGGACCGCCCCTCGGAACCGCGCCAGCCACGAGGGCGGTCGGGGGCGAGGCTCGGGCGGCGCGGGAATTTCCGTCTCCGCTGAGGCGAGCGCCGTGCGCGGCATGTCAGGCAGCATGTCCACCTGAGGGAGCGGTCCACTGACCTCATCCACGAGCGCGGGACGCGAGCGCTGGACGTCTGCCAGGGCCTGCCCAAGGTCGAGCCCGAGATAGGCCGCGTAGTTTCGCAGGAAACCCCGCGCCTGCGCGGCAGACGGGATCAGCGAATAGTCGTCCGCTTCGAGCGCCTGCAACTGATGCGGGCGAATGCGCGTGAACTCGGCCGCCTTCTCGAGGGAGAGGTGGCGTGCTTCCCGCGCTTCCCTGAGCCGTTTTCCTATAGTTTCAGACATTTAACGATGGGACGATGATCGGAACCTTAAAAACCGCGCGCTTGATCCAGAAAAGAACATCACCGGCCACCCATTCGAACAGGTTTGTACCGGTGATGGCATTGGGCGGGCCGTGATCAGGACTCCGCGGAGTCGGCTTCGCCGTCCTCGGAGTCCGGCTTGGCCGCCTCGGCCGCGGCCGGTTTCTCGGCTTTGACCCGCGGCTTGCGCTTCACTTTTTCGGCAGGTTCGACGGGCGGCGGCGCGCTGTCAGCGGATTCGCCTTCGCGGTGGACGACGATCTTGATCTCTGGGATCAGATCGATGGTCAGGCGCACGCGAGCGGCGAATGTGCCCAGGTCGCGGATGGGCTGGCTGTCGATCTGCTGGCGCCGCACTTCGAAGCGCGTCTTCTCTTGCAGCGCGGTGGCGATGTCCTGCGTGGTGATCGAGCCGTACAGTTTGCCGGTCTCGCCGGCTTTTGCGGGGAAGGTCAGCGTGACGCCGTTGATCTGTTCGGCCAGACTCTTGAGCTCGCTGTTCTGTTGCGCGCGGCTGACCTCGGCCTGGCCGCGGATCCGCTCGGCCTGGTTCAGCGCGCCCTGCGTCGCGAGCACAGCCAGCCTTTGCGGGATCAGGAAGTTGCGGCCATACCCATCCGCCACTCTCTTCACATCGCCGGCTCGGCCCAGTTTGTAAACGTCCTTAATTAATAGTACTTTCATTTCTTCAAGCCCTTTCTTGCTTGGATTGGCAGGCGAAGGGTACAACGCACTGCGGGGGCAAATTCTACCAGAGAAGGCCCTTTCTTGCCAACCTGCCTGATACCGGGTAAGATTCGTCCATGTCCAACCTGCCCATCAACCTGCGGCGCGTGCTGACCGCAGCAGGCATCCTCGTGCTGGTATTCATGGTGATCGATTTCAACCGCCGCATCGAGGCGCTCAACATCCTGAACAAACAGGCGGGCGAGGTGCGTGTGCAAGCCACACACGCCATGCAGACGCAGATCGCGCTCGAGACGCAGGTTGCGTATGCCGGCTCGACGGCTGCCGTTGAAGACTGGGCGCGCAGCGAGGGACATTACTTGCAAGACGGCGACCAGCCCGTTGTGCCGATCGGCCAGCCGGGCAGCGACCTGATCCAGGCGGCCGAGCCTACCCCGATTCCAACGCCGATGCCGAACTGGCAGGTGTGGTGGACGCTGTTCTTTGGGGATTAGACTTTGTACGATGGACCATGGACGATGGACCATGGACGATGAACGATGGACATTAGATGATAGGCCAGAGACCGTAGACGGCGTGAGCCGCTCAAGCAAGATATGGTCTATCGTCCGCGGTCCACAGTCCTAGCCATGGATCGGCTGCCCCTCTTTCCCGATACAACCAAAGTCGAAAATAACGTCCTGACCATCGCCGGGCAAGATCTCAACGCATTGGCCAAGACGTATGGCACGCCCTTGTATCTGTACGACCGCGCCACCCTGGACAACGCGCTTGCGGATTATCGGTCTGCGCTGAAGAAGCACTACCCCGGCCGGTCCGAGATCACGTACGCCGGCAAGGCATTTCTGTGCCTGGCGATCGCGCAGTGGACGAGCATGAACGGCTTGTGGCTGGACTGTACCGGCGAGGGAGAATTGGCCGTGGCAGTCAAAGCCGGGCTGGAACGCGGACATGTTTTGGTCCATGGCGTGAACAAGTCGCCGGCGGATCTACGCGCTGCATTCCGGCACGCCGGGACCATCGTGGTGGACAATCTCACCGAGCTGGAAAGTCTTGTACGCCTGCAACCGAATTCCCAATTACCAGATCCCAGCTTTCCCAATCTTTGGCTGCGCTTGCAGCCGGGCCTGGCAGTGGATACGCATGCGTACACACAAACGGGCCAAGGCGGCAGTAAGTTTGGGATGACCCCTGCAGAGATCACCGAGGCCGCGCACGTGTGCAGGCAAAATCGTCTGCCCCTCACCGGCCTGCATTTCCACCAGGGTTCGCAATTCAAGGATCCCGAGCCGCTGAAGGCAGCCACCGAGTTGGCGTTCGAGCTGGCGAAAGAGATCGGGTTGCCGGATGATTGGGATTTCTGTCCGGGCGGAGGCTGGGGCGCGGCCTACCATGAGGACGATCTGCCAGCGCCCCCGATCGAGGCGTATGTCAAATTCACAGCCAGTGAAGCAGTGAAAGCCTGTCAGAAACACGGCTTGACCTTGCCGCGCCTTCACCTCGAACCGGGGCGCAGTCTGGTGGCGCGCGCCGGGGTTGCCCTGTATCGCGTGGGCGCGGTCAAGCAGCGCGGTGATCGGACGTGGCTGCTGACCGATGGCGGGATGGCAGATAACCCGCGCTTCGCGCTATACGGTGCGAGATATTCGTGTCTGCCGGTCACCGGAGTCGAGCGCGCGCCGGCCGGCAAATTTTCGATCGCCGGTCCGTATTGCGAATCCGGGGATGTGATCCTCGAAGATCTGCAGATGCCGGAGATACAGGTCGGCGAGCTGCTTGCAGTGCCGGTCTCTGGCGCATACCATCTGAGCATGTCAAGCAACTACAACGGCGCACGGCGGCCGGCGGTGCTATGGCTGGATAAAGGCAAAGCGCGCCTGATCCAGCGCCGCGAGACCGGCGACGATCTATTGCAGCGAGATCTGGGATTGTGATCACGCGCCGATTGACGCGGCCTGCCCGCCTGACCTATAATTTCATGCATGCCTCATTATGATATATGCCTGCCGTGGTATTGGGAATATGATGTCGATTTCATTCACATGGTCGAACACGCATGCGGCCGGCATGACGCCACGCTCTGGCAGGTGACTCCCGATAGCGTCCTGGAAAAGATTACATCCTTGTATAACGGGGAAGTAAGTTTTGGAACCCTACTCGACCGCGGTCAGGGCGACCAGCGCTTCGAGCCCATCCATCGTTGGGCGCGTGACCATAACATCCGGCGGATCAATCCGCCCGAGATCTCGGAGCGAGCTGAGAACAAGGCCGCCATGCACCTGGTGCTGATCGACAACGGGATCTACGCGCCGTACACGCTGCTGTTGGCTCCGTTTATCGAACAGCCCTTGCTGCCCGATCTGGACTTAACGCCCCTCGGCGAGCGGATCGTCATCAAACCCGCGTTCGGTGGAGGCGGCGAGGGCGTGGTTTCGTCCGCCTCCGATATCCAGGCCGTATTGCGGACGCGGCTGGAGTTTCCGGATCAAACGTATCTGGTGCAGTCGCTGATCACCGCGCGCGAGCTGGAAGGCCGGCCTGCCTGGTTCCGCGTCTTCTACGTTGGCGGGCAGACCTGGCCGTGCTGGTGGAACCCGTCCACGCACGCGTTCGCGGTCCTGTCAGCGGAGGAAGAAGCCCGCTACGGCCTCACCAGCCTGAGGGAGATTACGACGCGCATTGCCGCGCTGTGCGGACTGGTCTGGTTCTCCACCGAGATCGCCTGCACGGACGACGGGCAGTTCGTAGCGGTCGATTATGTCAACGATAGCATTGACCTGCGCGTGCAATCCCGCGCGGCGGACGGCGTGCCGGACCGAATCGTCCACGAAATGGCCGAGCAGCTGGTCGCGCTTGCAAAGGTGACGCCTTGACCAAACCACGCGCGCGCCAGCTCGGCATCCCGTTCGAAGGCAGGCCGGGACCGAACAACGGCATCACCGACGTGGCAGGTGTAACGGTTGGATACACCACGCTCATCGACGGAGATTCCATCCGGACCGGCGTCACGATCATCCACCCGCGCGGCAAAGAGACGCATGACCCGGTCTTCGCCGGAACGTTCGCATTCAACGGCAACGGCGAGATGGCCGGCGCGGCCTGGGTGGAAGAGGGCGGATTTCTCGAGGGCCCGATCGGCATCACGAATACGCACAGCCTCGGGACCGTGCGCGACACGATTATTCGCTGGCAAGCCGAACGGGGCGCCATGTTCCAAAAATGGTCTATCCCGCTGGTGGCAGAGACGGCGGACGGCTGGTTGAACGATATGAATGGATTCCACGTGCAGCCGCAGCATGTGCTGGCGGCGCTGGAGTCAGCCGCTGCGGGGCCAGTTGCCGAGGGCAATGTGGGCGGCGGGACGGGCATGATCTGCTATGAATATAAAGGCGGCACGGGCACATCGTCGCGCAAACTTCCCGATAACCTGGGCGGCTGGACTGTGGCTGCGCTGGTGCAAGCGAACTTCGGCCGCCGCTTCCAACTGACGATCGCGGGCGTTCCGGTGGGCAAACATCTCAAGGATGATGCGCTCTTCACGAAAGGTGAGAATCCCTTCCAGCAGGAGCAGGGCTCGCTGATCGTCGTCCTTGCCACGGATGCCCCGCTGATGCCGCATCAACTGAAACGTCTGGCAAGGCGCGGCTCGATCGGCATGGCCCGTACAGGCAGCCTGGCAGGCAACGGCTCCGGCGACATCTTCCTGGCCTTCTCTACCGCCAACCAACAAAGCGCGCACGGCGATGAGAGCGGGCTGGCGATTGTGAGCGCGCTCTCGAACGATCACATCGATCCGCTGCTGTATGCATGTGCGTATGCGACCGAGGAAGCTATCATCAACTCGATGATCGCAGCAGAGACAATGACAGGCAAGGATGGATTGACAGTGAAGGCCATTCCGCACGATGAATTGATGGAGGTACTTAAGAGGTACAATAGAGCACAGTAGGCAGCAGCCAGGAGGGAAAAGCACAAGGCAGCACACACAAGCAGAACACAGAAGGCAGCGAGATCAGGAAAAGGGAGGAGATTATGCAGGGTCACCGGGATCTAAAGGTATATCAATTGGCCTATTCGTTGGCGATGGAAATCTTTAATGCGACGAAGTCTTTTCCAAGAGATGAACGCTACTCATTGACTGACCAGATCCGCCGCTCGACGCGCAGTGTGACGGCAAATATCGCCGAGGGCTTTCGGAAACGTCAATACCCGAAAATGTTCGTGAGCAAGCTGGCCGACGCGGACGGCGAAGCTACCGAGACTCAAGTATGGCTCGACTTTGCCCGCGATTGCGGCTATCTCTCACCAGATCTGCATGCAGATCTACTCAAAGGATATCAAGAGATAGGCAAAATGCTCGGCGCCATGATCTCGATGCCGGAAAGATTTATGCCACAAAAGCAGAGGAAATGCGACAGCGGCTTCTGATTTCTACGTTCTGCTTTCTGCTTTCTGCGTTCTGCTTTCTGCGTTCTGCTTTCTGCTTTCTGCTTTCTGCTTTCTGCGTTCTGCTTTCTGCTTTCTGCGTTCTGCATTCTGCATTCTGCGTTTTGAATTTTGAAACTTTCTTCCGCAATCTTCGTAAGCCTTCATAATATCGATTACCTGTGAGGAATTCCGATGGCCTCCATTCTTGAAGTCCAAAACCTGGTCAAAAAATACGGGGATTTCACCGCCGTGGACGGCATCTCCTTCGACATCCAGGAAGGCGAGATCTTCAGCCTGCTGGGTCCCAACGGCGCCGGAAAGACCACTACCATCGCCATGCTCTCCACACTCTACGCGCCCACCGCCGGCGACGCGACCATCGGTGGGCATTCGATCACGCGCGAGCCCATGGAAGTCCGGCGGGTGATCGGGGTGGTTCCTCAGGATATCGCCCTGTATGAAGACCTGACAGCCCGTGAGAATCTGGTTTTCTGGGGCCGCATGTATGGTCTCTCGGGCAAGTCGCTCCACGCGCGGGTGGATGAGGTACTCGAGCAGATCGGGCTGACCGATAGGTCGAAAAACCGCGTGAAGACGTACTCGGGCGGCATGAAGCGACGCGTCAACATCGGCGTGGGCCTGCTGCACAAGCCGCGCATGCTCTTCATGGACGAACCCACCGTGGGCATCGACCCCCAATCACGCCGGGCGATCCTCGACACGGTAAAAGAGTTAAACCGGCAAGGTATGACGGTCTTGTACACCACGCATTATATGGAAGAGGCCGAAGAACTCTCGGTCCGTGTGGGCATCATCGACCACGGCAAGCTGATCGCCCTCGGCACCCAGAAGGAACTCACCCGTCAGGTCGGCCAGACCGAGACGTTGATCCTGCACCTCGGCGAGAACGACGACGCGCCCACGCTGGCCGCCGCACTCACCGGGCTGCCACAAGTCCTGAATGCGGATGCAGCGGACCACAGTATTAGCGTCATCACGCCCTCCGCCGCGGACGCGCTGGCCGGAGTCGTCTCCAGGGCCAACGAGCGCGGCATTAAGATCCGCTCCATCGATATCCGCGAACCAAACCTGGAGGCGGTCTTTCTGCACCTGACGGGAAGAGCGCTGAGAGATTAAAGAGGAAAGAAGAAAGAGAAGAGCAATTCTTTCCTCTTTTCTCTTTCTTCGCAAGCTCCATGCTAAAACTCCTCCTCATCGGCTTCAAAGACCTACGCGTGGCCTTCCGGGACCGCGCCGCGCTGATCCTGATGCTGGCCGCGCCGTTCGTGTTGACTCTCGGCCTCGGCCTGGTGACCGGCCGCTTCAGTTCGAACTCGAACAGCGGCTTCGAAAACATTCCGGTGGTCATAGTCAACCAGGACCAGCAGGCATTGGGTAACCTGTTGGTGGAGATCTTCAATTCAGAAGACCTGGTCGATCTCGTGGAACCCAGCCTCGTCGCCGATCCCGAGGCGGCACGCCGATCGATCGACGAGGACACGGCTGCCGCGGCGATCATCATCCCAGCCGGCTTCACCGAGTCCATCCTCCCGCGAGCGGAGGACTTCGCCTCGCCCGGCAAAAGCGCGAGCCAATCGGTCCAGATCGAGGTGTATCTCAATCCGTCGCGCCCGACCAGCGCGGGCATCATTCAATCCATCGTGGACGAATTTCTCAGCCGCGTGGAGGAAGCGCGTCTCGCCGGCTTGACCTCCACGTTGCAGTTGATCAGGAGCGGGCGGATCACGCCGCAGCAAGCCGCTTCCGCGCCGCCGCCCGATCTGCGGGCCGCAACCTCCGCGGCGACGCTTGCGATCGCGATCGACTCGTCCACTGCGCAAGGAGAAACCGTTCAATTCGACGCGCTGGCCTACATCGCCCCGGGGATGGCGCTGTTGTTTCTGATGTACACGGTCACGCAGGGCGGACGCTCCATCCTGGCCGAGCGCGCGCAGGGTACGTTGTCCCGTCTGCTGATATCGCCGACGCATTCGGCTCAGATCCTGGGCGGCAAAGTCTTCGGCATTTTTCTGACGGGAGCCGCGCAGATGCTGATCCTGATCGGCGCGTCGTCGTTATTCTTCGGCCTGAAATGGGGCGACCCGCTCGGGGTCATTGCGCTCGTGCTGGCATCGGTCGTGGGTGCCACCGGCTGGGGCATGTTGATCACCGCCCTGGCGCGTTCCCCAAACCAGGTCAGCACTGTCGGCACGGCCGTGATGTTGATCTTCGGGATCCTCGGAGGCAGCTTTATCAATCTCGAGAACATGCCGCCCGCCGTGCAGACCTTCAGCAGGATCACGCCCAATGCCTGGAGCCTGGACGGATTTACCACGCTTGGGCTGGGCGGCACACTGGCCGACCTGGGCGTTCAAATTACGGCGCTGCTTTTGATGGGCGCTGTGTTGTTCGGCATCGCAGTGCTCCTGTTCGGCAGGAAGAACCTGGTGCAGAAATGACATTCGAGCCACGGCCCGGCGGGCGAATCTGATGACTAAACTGTTCGCCATCATCTGGAAGGACGCGCGGCTGCGCTTCTCCGGCGTCTCGGAACTTCTCTTCTTTATCATCCTGCCGATCGTTTTCACTTTCCTGCTGGCCGGCGGAACGCCCTCCCCCGACGACGACAACCGCATCCCGCTGGTCGTGGTGGACCAGGCGAACACGGAGGTCTCACACCAAATCATCGCCGAACTCGAGCGATCGAGCGCGGTGCGGCCGGAAGTATTGGACCTCGACCGGGCGCAAAGCCAATTTGATTCGCGCCGCGCGGCGACGCTGTTGATCCTGCCAGCCGGCCTGGACCTGCAAGCGATTCAAGACGGCCGCGCGCATGTCGATTTCCGTCAGCAGCCCAACAACCTGGAAGCCAACGTGGCGCGCCAGGCCATCCAGAGCGCGGTGCGGCGCGTCAGCGCGGCGGTGAATGCAGCACAGGCCGCCGTGGATGCAGCCGAGGCGCAAGGCGCATTCCAATCGGAGGCGGATCGGCAGGCTTATTTTGAAGAAGCCTTGGTGCTTGCGCATGAGCTCCAGGACAGCGCTCCCGAACGGATGAGTGCGGTAGTGGGCGCCACGCCCGATCGTGTTGAGTATGACCCGCGGGCCAATTCTTCTGCGGGCCAGTTGATCACCTGGGTATTCATTCCGCTGCTCGGCATCTCGGCCTTGTTCGCTTACGAACGACAGCAGGGCACCTTGCGCCGCATTCTGACCACACCGACCAGCCGGTCCACCTACTTGCTCGGGACCGTTGCCGGCCAGGTGATCATGGCGCTCGTGCAGATGCTGCTGCTGGTGTTCTTCGGGATCTTCGTGATGAAACTCGCCTGGGGGCGCGAACCGATCGCGCTCCTCATCCTTTTGACCGCCGCTGCATTGGCAGCCAGCGCGATCGGCACAGCCATGGGGACTTTCATCAAGAGCGAGGGCCAGGCCACCGGGCTGAGCATCATGACCGGCATGGTCATGGCTTTGATGGGGGGCTGCTGGTATCCGCTCGAGCTTTTCCCGCCGGTGGTGCAGAGTGCCGTCAAGATCCTGCCGACAACCTGGGCAATGCAAGGCATGCTGGACCTGGTCCTGCGCGGCCGCGGCCTGGCCGACATCCTGCC
>DASXQN010000289.1:0-5378 GCA_036507155.1 Anaerolineales bacterium | reverse complement strand
CCAAGGTCGAATCCGGCACGGTTACACTGAATATCGGCACCGAGCGCTTTCCCGAGTTGCGCGATTACGTAGACCGCGCCTTCCGGCAGGTTGCGCACGACAAGGGGCTCGAGTTCAAGATCTCGATGGCGCGGAATCTGCCGCCCGCGATCCGCACGGATGCCAAGCGGCTGCGGCAGATTCTCAAAAACCTGCTGTCCAACGCGTTCAAGTTCACGACCAGGGGCGCTGTATCGCTCGAGGTAGCGATGGTGACATCCGGTTGGACGCCGGGGCACCGCCAGCTCGACGAGGCCGATAATGTCGTGGCCTTCGCGGTCATCGACACCGGCATCGGCATTTCGCCTGACAAGCAGCAGATCATCTTCGAAGCGTTCCAGCAGGCCGACGGAACGACCAGCCGCCAGTTTGGAGGGACGGGCCTTGGCCTTTCGATCAGTTCCGAACTGTCGCGTCTGCTCGGCGGCGATATTCGGGTGGAAAGCAGCCCTGGTCAAGGCAGCAGGTTTACGCTTTACCTCCCTCTCGTTCACGGGCCGGAGGGCGACGGTACGCCGGCAAAACCGGCGCGCACCGAAACCTGGCCGGCGCTTACCGAGAACGAGGGCACACGCAAGCACGAGATAACGGACCGTAAGGCGGGCGGCCCGACTATGCCGCTCGACGACCTCGGCAACATCCTGCCCGGCGACCGAGTCGCTGTCGTCGTCGTGGACGACACGACGTTTGCCGCGAGCCTTCTGGACCGGTTGCACGAAGCGGGCGTCAAAGGATTGATCGCGCTGAACGCGCACATGGCGCTCGTGCTTGCTAAGAAATTCACGCCAGATGCCATGACGCTGGACACCAGGCTGCCTGACATGGACGGCTGGGACGTCCTCAACCTCTTGAGGCAGGACCCGGAGACACGACACATTCCCGTAAGCGTGATCTCGATTGATGATCCGAATCGTCAATGCATGTGGCTGGGAGCGTTCGGGTTCGTGCAAAAGCCGTCCAGGCAAGAAACGCTGAGCGGGGCCCTGTCCAGGCTGCGCGAGGTCATGGAACGCGACCCCGGCACCCTGCTGGTGGCGGCCGGAAACAAAATCCATCGGGAAAGCATCGTCAGGGCGGTCGCAAGAGATCATATGCAGGTAACCGCAGTCAACAGCGGCAAGGAGGCGCTCGAACTTCTCCTGAAAGGTGCCGGCATCGATTGCGTGGTGATCGGCCAGGGTCTTCCCGACATGGCGCCGATCGACCTGCTTCGCCGACTGGTGCAGACGGAGCGAGCCGACCAGGTGTCCATCATCATCCACACTACCGAGGACCCGGGCGGCGCCGGCCGCGGCGGCATCGACGAGGTGGCGGAACTTCTGGTGCTGAAGCGGGTCCCTTTTCCCGAGGCGGCCTTGAAGGAGACGGTGCTGTTTCTGGGCCACGCGATCAAGGATCTGCCGCCAAGGCAGCGTCCTTCGCTGCCAAATCTCGGGGCGGCGATGCCGGACCTGTCGGGCAGGAGGGTGCTGGTCATCGACGACGATATCCGCAACATCTTCGCACTTACCAGCGCTCTCGAACAGCAGGGGATGATCGTCCTCAATGCGGAGAACGGCGTGGATGGCATCGAAACGCTGAAGAAAAATCCGGACGTCGACATTATCCTCATGGATCTGATGATGCCCGAGCTGGACGGGTACGACACGATTCGTGTCATGCGCGGACTGGAGCGCTTCAGGGGCGTACCGATCATCGGGGTCACGGCCAAGGCGATGAAAGGCGACCGCGAGAAATGCATCGAGGCGGGCGCGTCGGACTACGTCACCAAGCCTGTGAACATGGAACGCCTGCTGTCCCTTATCCGGGTGTGGCTGGTCAAATAGCGCCGGCAAGGATGCATGGCGAGGCCCACGTGTTAATCGACATCGAATCCGCAAACTGTGTCCCGAGCCGGAAGTTGGCGGAAGACTATTGGGAGATCCTCCGGGAGTACCTGGAAGATCCCGGTGAGGTTCTGCTCAACCGTGGTTACGAGTTTTCACGGCGTGCGCTGGTAGACGGCTGTGGCGTTGTCGAGTTGGCGGCCATCCATCATCAGGCGTTACGGCGCCTTTTCGCGGAACAGCGGACTGCGTACGATCGGATGCAGGCGGCGGAAGATTTCTTCGCCGCGTGCCTGGTTCCGTTCGAGACGAGTCGTCGCGACGCCCGGGAAGGCGCGCGTGCGCTGCATCAGCAGAATGAAAATCTGGAAGCCGAGCTGAAGCGGATCGCGCATGCACTGCACGATGGGGCCAGCCAGCTTCTAGCCTCCGTGCATATCGAGGTGGCAGAAATCACCGGCGACCTTCCGCCACGACAGCGCGGCCGCTTCGACACAATCGAAAGCCTGCTCAAACAGACCGAAACGCAGCTTCGCAAGCTGACTCAGGAGTTGCGCCCGACAGAACTGGACAACCTCGGGCTGGTTCCGGCACTCGAGTTTCTCGCGGACAAAGTGACCAGAAGCACGGGACTTAGGGTGTACGTTGCCGGAGATGCCGGTGCGCGCCTGCCCGGTGCGGTCGAAACGGCGCTGTACCGGATCGTGCAGGAAGCCGTGAACAATGCCGTCAAGCACGCGCATGCCCACTCCGTGAGGATCGAATTGAAACGCTCGCCGTCAAAGTTGGCCTGCAGCATCCGCGACGACGGATCGGGCTTCGATACGCGACGCCGGACTCATGGCCTTGGCTTGATCGGGATCCGCGAACGGCTCACCGCGCTCGGCGGCTCCCTGCACGTGGTCTCCGAATCGAAAGGCGGCACAACTCTCTTGACCCACATTCCCCTGGGAGGTTGACATGCCGTGCCGCGTACTGCTCGCAGATGACCACCAGATTGTCCGCCAGGGACTGCGCGGATTACTGGAGGCGGCCGGCCACGAAGTCGTAGGCGAGGCGTCGGATGGGCGCGAGGCGCTCAAGCTCGCGCGGACGCTGAACCCGGATATCGCCGTCCTTGATCTTTCCATGCCGTTGCTCAACGGCCTGGATGCCGCGCGCGAAATACGCCGCCTCGCCCCTGACATCAGAACCATCCTGCTTACAATGTATACCGACAAGGATTATGTACTGCAGGCGTTGAGGGCCGGGGCCAGGGGTTACGTGCTCAAGACCCAGGCGGCCGAGGACCTGATTTCCGCGATTCGCGACATCTTGCGTGGCGAGACCTATCTGAGCGCGGGCGTGGCTGCGTCGGTTGTGGATGCCGTCCTGGAGAACACCAACTCGGCTGGAGACCCACTCACGGCACGCGAGCGCCAGATCCTGCAACTGGTCGCGGAGGGAAACACAACGAAAGAGATTGCGAAGTTGCTCAACGTCAGTTTCAAGACGGCGGAATCTCATCGCAACCATATCATGAAAAAGCTCGACATCCACGACGTTGCGGGCCTCGTGCGTTACGCCATCCGCCAAGGACTGCTGCATCCCTGAGCGAGAGCGCGACAGATGATGGTGGTGACACAGCAATTCGCGATGGCGGCCTTGGACCGGCTTCCGGGATACAGGCGCATGCGCTGCGTACCGTTAATGAGGGAACAAGATTGCGGCTTTACGCTTCTCGAACTGCTGGTGGTGATGGTCATCATCGGCCTGCTGGCGGGCTATGTGGGGCCGCGCTACTTCGCGCAGATCGGCAAGTCGGAAGTGAAGAGCACGCGGGCGCAGATCGATGCCTTCGACAAGGCGCTCGACCAGTACCGGCTCGACACCGGGCACTACCCGGGCACGGAGCAGGGGCTCGAGGCGCTGATGACGCGTCCCGAAAGCGAGCCGAAGTGGGCCGGCCCGTACCTGAAGAAGGCCGTGCCGCTCGATCCCTGGGGCAACAAGTACGTCTACCGCTTGCCCGGCGAGCACGGAGAGTACGATCTGTTTTCCTACGGCAAGGACGGCAAGCTGGGCGGGACCGAGGCGGCGGCGGACATCACGAACTGGTAAGCCGCGCCAAGCGCGGAGGACTCGGGACCAAGTTTAAGAGGCGAACCCGCATCACGAGGCATGTTTCACGTACAACGACGGACAAATGAAATTCCAGATCAAAGCGCTGCGCGACTCCGCCGATGTCGTATCGGTTGTACTCGATGCCGCCGACGAGGCCGATGCCGAGCGGCAGGCGCAATCGAGCGGGCTCGCGGTGCTCACGCTAAAGCGCGCAGGCTCGTGGCAATTCGATTTATTCACGCGCCGCGTGCGCTTTCCGCTGACGCTGTTTGCACAGGAGCTGCTGGCGCTGCTAGAAGCCGGCCTGACCCTGGTCGAGGCGATCGAGGGACTCGCGGAAAAGGAGAGCGGGGGTCCGACGCGCGCTACGCTTGCGCATCTGATGGCCCAGCTTCATCAGGGCCGCACACTTTCTCAGGCCATGCAGGATCTTCCGGAAGTCTTTCCCTCGCTGTTCGTCGCCACGGTGCGCGCCACCGAACGCACCGGTGATCTGCCTGACGCGTTGAAGCGTTATATCGCCTACCAGGCGCAGCTCGAGACCGTGCGCAAGAAAATCGTCAGCGCGTCGATTTATCCGGTGCTGCTGATCGCGGTGGGCTCGCTGGTGCTGCTGTTCCTGCTCGGCTACGTCGTGCCGAAGTTCAGCCACGTCTACGAGGACATCCGCGGCGATCTGCCGCTGCTCTCGCGGCTGCTGCTGGAAGCCGGCCAGTTCCTCGAAGCCCATGGCATGATCGCCGGCGCCGTTTTCCTGGTGGTCTGTTTTGCCGCGGTCCGGCTGCTGATGCTGCCGGGAACGCGGCGCTGGATCGATTCCAGGCTGTGGGCGATGCCCTCGGTCGGCAGCCGCATGCGCCTGTATCAGTTGGCACGTTTCTACCGTACGCTGGGCATGCTGGTGCGCGGGGGCACGCCGATGGTTACCGCGCTGGACATGTCCGCCGGGCTTTTGTCGCCGGCGCTGCGCGCGCGTCTCGGCCTTGCCGCCCAGGCGATCCGCGAAGGGCGCTCCATCTCCGAGGCCATGTCGGCCAACGACCTCACCACCCCGGTGGCGCTGCGCATGCTGCGGGTGGGAGAGCGCAGCGGCCGCATGGACGACATGATGGAGCGCATCGCCTCGTTCTACGACGAGGAGATCTCGCGCTGGGTGGACTGGTTCACCAGGCTGTTCGAACCGTTGCTGATGGCTTTCATCGGCGTGGTGATCGGCGTGATCGTCGTGTTGATGTACCTGCCGGTGTTCGAGCTGGCCGGGAGCATCCGGTGAACGCGGTGAATGAAATGCGGGTGCCCGTTGGCGCCGTCCTCAGCGCAGCCGATCTGGCGCGGGCGCGGCAGGAGGCCGAGCGCAGCCGGCGCAAACTGATCGAAGTGCTGGAGGAGCAGCTTGCGCTGGGCGCGGAG
>DASXQN010000288.1:0-9059 GCA_036507155.1 Anaerolineales bacterium | reverse complement strand
CGGCGTGCTGGAGGCCATCAACCCGGTCTCACGCGCGTTCGATCCGGATGCGATCGTGGTCATGACCGGCCTCGGCAGCCTGGCCGGCACCACGATCCAGAACGCGCGGCTGTTCAAGCGCCTGGAGCAGGCGCATCAACGCTATCGCGAACTGTTCGAGAACAGCATCGATCCGATCGTGATCACCGATTGGCAAGGCAAGGTGCTGGAGGCCAACCGCCAGGCCGTGCGCTTGAGCGGCTGCGATCAGAATCAGCTGCGCGAGATGAACATCGACCAGCTGCATGAGGTCAAGCGCGACAAGGTCGGCCAGAAGTTCGAGGCGCTGCGCGAGGGGGACGGCAGCGCGTATGAATCGCTGCTGCAACGGCCGGACAATGAACCGGTGCCGGTGGAAGTGCATGTGCGCCGCGTGCAATTCGAAGAGACCGACTCGGTCCAATGGATCTTCCGTGATATCACCGAGAAAAAAGAACTGGACGAGCTGCGCGACGACATGACGGCCATGATCTATCACGACCTGCGCTCGCCGCTGGCCAACATCGTCTCCAGCCTGGATATGCTGAGCACCATGACTGCGCAGGACGAAACCAGCCAGTCGATGCTCAGCATCGCCACGAACTCGACCGCGCGCATCCAGCGTTTGATCAATTCGCTGCTGGATATCAGCCGTTTGGAATCCGGTCAGCAGGTGCTGGCGCAGCACGCCGTGGATCCGGCCGCGCTGATCAAGGAGGCGCTCCGGGATGTGGAGCCGGCCTCCATCGGCCGCCGCCAAACGCTCGAAAAGCGCCTGGCCGCGGGCCTGCCGCTGATCTTCGTGGACGTGGACATGATCTACCGCGTCTTCGTCAACCTGCTCGAGAACGCCATCAAGTTCACGCCGGCCGAGGGCAGCGTGGAGATCGGCGGGCGCGTCGAAGATGCCGATTGGGTTAAGATCTGGGTGCGCGATAACGGTCCCGGCATCCCGGCCGCCGAGCAGGAACGCGTCTTCGAAAAATTCACGCGCTTGCGCGGCAAAGACAAACCGGGCGGCCTGGGCGTGGGGCTGGCTTTCTGCCGGCTGGCCGTGAAGGCGCACGGCGGCCGCATCTGGCTGGAGAGCGAACCAGGCAAGGGCTCGACCTTCTGGCTGACATTGCCGATCGCCCGCGCCAAGAAGACCGGCAAACTGCTGCGCCAGACGGGCCGGCTCGAACTCAAGCCGGACGACGCGGCATAGGGCGAGATATAGGCACCACGAAGGCACACGCATTGTCATCCTGAGGGAGCGCACTCTGCGACCGAAGGATCTCCTTACAGCCAAGAGGAGATTCTTCGCTTCCTGCGGTCGCTCACCGTTCGTGCCGCCGCAACGGCGTCTCGCGTGATTTGCTAAGCAAATCATGCGAGACGGCAGAATGACACGGTTTGTTACGGTTCCTAAGTGACTTTGTGGTAAACATTCAGGATATTCTCTAATAGAGGAGCTACATGCAAGGCATCACCAAGAATGTTTTCATCGAAGACCAGTATCCCGGCGTGACGCTCGGCGTGATCGTGCGCAGCCGCGGCTTGATCCAGATCGACGCGCCGCCCTCGCCCGAAGACGGACGCACCTGGCGCGCCGCGTTGATGAACCTGAACAACGGCCCCGACCGCGTGCTGGTCAACCTGGATTCGCATCCGGACCGCACGCTGGGGGTGCGCGCCATGGACTGCACGGTGATCGCGCACGAGAAGACCGCGCAAACCTTTCGCACGCGCCCGACCACCTTCAAGGCGCAAGGCGATGAGACCGGCGCGGAGTGGGAACGCATTTCGGGCATGGGCAGCGTGCGCTGGGCGCCGCCGGAAATCTCCTTCGCGCACGAACTGACGTTGCATTGGGGCGAGGGCCCTGTGCTGCTCGAGCATCATCCCGGACCTTCGGCGGGCGCCATCTGGGTCATCCTGCCGGAGGAGAAGGTCGTCTTCGTGGGCGACACGGTGCTCAAGGGCCAGGTGCCGTTCCTGGGCGGCGCGGACCTGCCGACCTGGATCGAGTCGATCAACCTGCTGCTCAAACCGACCTTCAAGGGATATACGATCGTGTCCGGCCGCGGCGGCACGGTCAACGCGCAGGCCATCCGCAATCAACTTGACTTTCTGAAGTACGCGCGCGAGCGGCTCGAGAAGATGGCCGCCCGGCACGCGCGCCCCGAGACGACTGAGAAGCTGATCCAACCGTTCCTGGGTTACTTCCGCCTGCCTGCCGCGAAGCAAAAACATTCGGCGCAGCGCCTGCGACATGGGCTGCTGCAATATTACATCCGTCATTACCATCCCTCGCGCTCATGGCATGAGGACTAGGATGCCCGGATGGAGTGCGGACCGGAGTGCGGACCGGAGTGCGGACTTCAGTCCGCAGAATAAAGGCGGACCCACCTTAAAGGGTGCTGTTACGAAATCCGCACTCCGGGAATATTCAGATCAAAATAAACATGGCCGATGCGCCGCTGCTTGAACTGACGCGCGGGAGCCTGGTCGAGTCCGTGCACCGCGGTTCGATCGCGGTGGTGGACGCGAACGGCAAGCTCCTGCATTCCCATGGCGACCCGCAAATGGTCGCCTTTTTGCGCTCCAGCGCCAAGCCGTTCCAGGCGCTGCCGTTCGTTGAGCACGGCGGGGTGAAACACTTCGGCCTGACGCCGCGCGAGCTCGCGCTGGCGTGCGCCTCGCATGAAGGCTCGGCGCTGCATCTCGAGACCGTGCTGGGCATGCAGAAGAAGATCGGAATTCAGGAAACGCAATTGCAGTGTGGCGTGCACATGCCGGGCGATGCGGCCATGTTCGACTCACTGGTCCGCAGCAGCGCGCAGCCCGGGCCGAACCTCAACAACTGCTCGGGCAAACACACCGCCATGCTGGCGTACGCGAAGATGCGGGACTGGCCGCTTGATTCTTATCTCGAGCTCGACCATCCGATCCAGCAGGACATCTTGACGACCTTTGCGGAGATGTGCGGGATCGAACGCGAGGAGATCGAGATCGGCGTGGACGGCTGTTCCGCGCCGAATTTCGCGGTGCCATTATTCAACGCCGCCCTCGGCCTGGCGCGCCTCGCCGACCCGCGCGGTCTACCCGACGCGCGCGGGTCGGCCTGCCGGGAGATCACCGCGGCGATGACGGCGCATTCCGAGATGATAAGCGGGCCTGGCGAGTTCGACTGCGAGCTGATGAAAGCCGGCGCTGGAAAGATCGTGTGCAAGCGCGGCGCCGAGGGCTATCAAGCCATCGGCCTACTGGCGGGCGTGCTAGGGCCGGATTCGCCGGGAATCGGCATCACGTTCAAGGTCTCGGATGGGGACGGCGCGCGCATGTCACATGAGGTGAGCACGCGCGCCCGGCCGGCGGTGGCGCTCGAGACCCTGCGCCAACTCGGCGCGCTGTCAGAAGCGCAGCTGCAGGCGCTTTCGGGATTCGGACCGGCGCGCCCGATCGTGAATCACCGCGGCCTGGTGACCGGCGAGATGTGCCCGGCCTTCACGCTTGAGTAAGCCGGCAGGCAAACAGAGCATGGCCAGACTGTCCCGCCGCGCCCTCAAGATCCACCAACGGCTGCTGGACTTCTTTGGCGAACCGACGTGGCGCAACCCGCTGCCGCCGATCGACGAACTGGTCTCGACCATTCTCTCGCAGAACACCAACGACATCAACCGCGACCGCGCCTTCGTAGCGCTGCGCGCAAAATATCCGACGTGGGAAGCAGTACGCGACGCGAAACCGAAGGACGTCATCGATGCAATTCGCACCGCGGGGCTTGCCAACCAGAAGGGGCCGCGCATCCAACAGGTGCTGCGTTCGATCACGGAGGAGCGCGGCTCGCTTGATCTCGATTTTTTGGGCGATCTGCCGCTCGAGAGGGCGCGCGCCTGGCTGACGAAGTTCCACGGCGTGGGACCGAAGACCGCCGCGATCGTGCTTTGTTTCTCGTTGAACAAGCCGGCCTTTCCGGTGGACACGCATATCTATCGGGTCACCGGCCGGCTCGGCCTGCGTCCGGAAAATATGAACGTCGAACAGGCGCACCCTTATATGGAGAGCCTGCTGCCACCCGAGACGTATTACGCCGCGCACTTAAACCTGATCCGCTTGGGCCGCGAGATCTGCCAGGCGCGCAAACCGTTATGCTTCAAGTGTCCGGTGATCAAGTTGTGCGAGTACGAGCCGAAGACGAAGTGAGCACATGTCATTGCGAGGAGCTTCAGGGCGGGGCGATGAGCCACGACCGGAGCGACGTGGCAATCTCCTGTTGACATGCTGGTTTGAGATTGCCACGTCGTGGCGCTTGAGGCGCCACTCCTCGCAATGACATAACTTATGACTGAAAAACCTCCTGTTAGTGTCGCACTAGAAGCCCTCGGCATCCCTCACCGCCTTTTCACCCACAGCGCATCTGTGCATTCGCTCGAACAGGCCGCGCAGGAACGCGGCCATCGCGTGGAGCAGGTGGTGCGCAGTCTGCTATTCCGCGTCGCCAACGGGGAGTACGTCTTGGTCCTGATCGCCGGACCAGCCCAGGTGGATTGGAAGATGTTGCGCCGGCATCTGGGCCAGTCCCGGCTTTCGCTGGCGACGGAGGCGGAGGTCCTGGAAGTGACCGGCTATCCGATCGGGGCGGTGGGACCGTTGGGGTTGGCGACCCCCGTTCCTGCCGCGGGACCCGGCGGCACGCCGGGGCGAGACGGCAAGCTCAAGGTCCTGATCGATCCGGGTGTAATGGCCGAGGAGGAAGTGTCGATCGGCTCGGGCTTGCGCGGCACGGCGGTCATCTTGCGAAGCGCGGACCTGCGTCGGGCCCTGCCGGAGGCCGAAATCGTCCCGCTTTCTGGCAAAGGCGAATCTCCTTGACAAAGTTCAGCCGCTGAATTATAGTTCTCTATAATGTCTATAAGGATAGTATACAATGCACCTTTCAAAGCGTGGCGAATACGGCTTGCGGGCCATGATCATCCTCGCCGAAGCCCAGCATAAGGACAATCCCGGCCTGGTGCAGATCAAGGAAATCTCGCTGCGGGACCAGATCCCGTCCAAGTTCCTCGAACAGATCCTGCTCGCCTTGAAGAACGGCGGCCTGGTGCACAGCAAGATGGGGCTTGGCGGCGGTTATTACCTGGCGAGGCCTTCTGATCAAATCAGCCTGGGACAGATTATCCGGATCCTGGATGGACCGCTGGCGCCGATCAAGTGCGTCTCGCAAATGGCCTACGAACCGTGCGGCTGCCCGGACGAGAACACCTGCGGCCTGCGGATGGTCATGGGAGACGTGCGCAACGCCATGTCCGGAATCCTCGATACGGTGACCCTGGCGGCAGTGATCGGGCGGGTGGAGGATGTTCGAGCTCTGTCCGGCGATCACTGAGCCTTATCAGGCCCGGAAGGGTGTATTTTTTTTATGCCTCAAAACTATATTAGTATTATAGACTTTATATAACACGAAAGGAGGCGCCCTTGGAAAAATACTCAAAATTTGCCAGTTGCCCTACCAAGTTTCTCTACTTATAATCAAACAACTTAGAGAGGAAAGCATATAGCACCGACGACACACTCGTAAAAAGTGACAAAGCGGCTGAACATCGCCTGTGTGTGAAAACATCCGGTCTGCCTGATCGATCATAAATGCTGCCCTGAACAAGGAAAACATGTCGATTGTCTTGGATCAACTTACAAAGCGTTTCGAAGGCCATCCCGTCGTCAATCGGCTCTCGCTTGAGATCGCGAACGGGGAGTTCTTCGTGCTGATCGGGCCAAGCGGCAGCGGCAAAAGCACCGTGCTGCGCATGATCGCCGGCTTGAATACGGCCGACGAAGGGCGCGTGCTACTGCATGATCGTGATGTTACTTTTGCCACCCCACAGCAACGTGGAGTGGGTTTTGTTTTCCAGCACTATGCCTTGTTTCAACACATGTCGGTGGCGGACAACATCGAGTTCGGACTGCGAGTGCGCAGGGTGGGTTCGAAGAAGCGTCACAAGCGGCGGGATGAACTGCTGGAACTGGTCGGGCTGGCCGGATTGGGTGGGCGCATGCCGGCTCAACTTTCCGGTGGTCAACAGCAACGTGTGGCGCTGGCCCGTGCTGTTGCGCATCAGCCTGAAGTGTTGTTACTGGATGAACCATTTGGCGCATTGGATGCCAAGATCCGGCTTGAGTTGCGCCGCGCGCTTCATCAGATCCAAACTGAGCTTGGGATCACGACCATCTTTGTGACCCATGATCAAGAAGAGGCCTTTGAATTGGCCGACCGTCTGGGGGTCATGAACTTCGGGCGCTTGCTGGAAGTGGGGACTCCGGGCGAACTCTATCAGCATCCCCAAACCGAATTCGTCGCCACCTTTCTGGGAACGGCAAATCTAATGGTCGGCGAATCGACAGGTGACGGCGTGCGGGTGGGTCCGCTTGTTTTTCCGCTCGGCGCCGAGACCGGCCGGATCGAGCAGATCTCTGGAACACAACGTGTTCAGGTGCTCTTCCGCCCGGAGGATGTGACGCTTGCTCTGCCAGACGAAACGTTGGACACGCCCCAATTGGGCCAGGGCGAAGTGGAACAAAATACCTTTTCCGGCTCGGTCGAACGATTACGAATGCGCCTGCCTTCCATCCCGGGCGTGCGGCCAATCGCGCCGCCGGTGGCTTATGGGGAAGACGTTGTTTTGATCGAGGCCACCCGAACGCAGGACGTAGCCCGTACATTCCCTCTGAAGCCCGGCGATCTTGTCAAAGTGGGTGTCCGGCGCATTCATGCGCTTGTCCATCCTGGACTGAGCTTTCTCATCCTCACGGATGCCTCCGAATCATCGCAGCCTGCCCTTGACGTGGGCGGGCAGATCGCCCGGCTGGCCCATGCGCGGGTGACGATATTGGGCTACGGAATGAAGGAAGCAGCTCTTAAAAGCCATTTGCAAGAGGCGAAGGAAAAGTTGGGAAGCGGACTTGCCCTGCTGGAGGTCCGAGCGACGCGTGATCTGCCTGATGTTGCCGTCGCCAAAGAGGCCGAAAGCCACCCGTACGATCTTGTGGTCCTGGGGTCCAGCGGGCGGGTGTCTGCAGACGGCATCGCCTTGGCCGAGCGCATTTTGCGGGCAGGCGATCACCATCTCCTGCTCGTCCCTGCCGCGCATTCTGAACCAGCGCATGCGCTTATTTGCGTCATGAGCGGCGAGCCAGGCAAGGAAGACGTGCTTTTCGCCGGCCGATTCCTGCGCCACCTTGGGGCGCAAGCCACGTTGATGTCGGTCCTTCCAGCGGCCGCTGACAATCCCGAACTGCATGAGCGCGCCAAACGGTTTCTCTCCGGCGGCGCTCGAACGCTGGAGGCCCTGGGCGTACCAGCGCAGGTCGCTGTTCGCTCCGGCAATATTCGAGATGAGATCGTTAACCAGATGCAAAGCGGCGAACATGACCTGCTCGTGCTGGGCGCGCCGCTGACGTACCGTCAAGGGGAAGTGTCATTGGAGGGGATCGTGGGTCAAATCCTGAAGGAAATGACCACGCATCCTGTTTTGATCGTCCGTTCACGCTATGCTGCAGCCGTAACCCGTCCCCGGATGAGCGATGGCCGCATCAATATCGTGGACAAGATAATCCCATAACATATAAGGGAAAATACATTCCATGAATCCCAAATTTCTGAAGACACTTTTTGTCTTCACCATCCTTGGTTTGCTGGCCGCCTGCGGTGGCCCGGCGACGACGGGCCCGGTGGATACTGACAACGCGAATGCGCCCGTCAAGTTGATCCTGGGCGCCTACACAACGCCGCGCGAAGCCTACGGCGAGATCCTCCCGGTATTCGCCGCGCAATGGAAAGAACAGACCAGCCAGGAAGTCACCTTTGAAGAATCGTACCTCGGCTCCGGTGCGCAATCGCGCGCCATCATCGAGGGCTTCGAAGCCGACGTTACGGCGCTGTCGCTGGATGGCGATATTCAGAAAATTGCCGACGCAGGCCTGATCACCCATGACTGGCACAGCGCCCCGCATAACAGCATGGTCAGCACCTCCATCGTGGTCTTTGCCGTGCGCAAGGGAAATCCGAAGAACATTCATGATTGGGCCGATCTGGCGCAGCCGGGCCTCGAGATCCTGACGCCTGATCCGAAGACGAGCGGCGGTGCCCGCTGGAACATTTTGGCCCTGTATGGAGCCGCGCTGCGCGGTCAGGTGCAGGGTGTGCCGGCGAATGATGAGACCGCGGCCACCGAATTCCTCAAGTCCGTGCTTGCCAACGTGACCGTCTTCGACAAAGGCGCTCGCGAGAGCATCACCAACTTCGAGACCGGTATCGGCGACGTGGCGATCACCTACGAGAACGAGGTTCTGGTCGGGCAGCAATTGGGGCAGGATTACGAGTTGATTATCCCCACCTCCACGATCTTGATCGAAAATCCGGTTGCGGTTGTGGATACCTACGTCGACAAGCACGGCAGCCGCGAGCTGGCGGAAGCGTTCCTCCAGTTCCTCTTCACAAGAGAGGCACAGCAGATTTTTGCAAAGCACGGCCTGCGCTCGCTTGATCCGGACGTGGCTGCGGCCACCAAGGCTCAGTACCCGCCGGTCAACGATCTGTTCACGATCAGCGAACAGTTCGGAGGCTGGGGCGAAGCCGGCCCGAAGTACTTTGGCGATGACGGCATTTATTCACAGGCCATCACCGCCGTCCAGGGGCAATGACGACTCCTCCTCCATTGACACTGCAAGGTACTCCCCACCGCGCCCAATGGGGCCGGTGGGGAGTACAATCCGCCGCCTTCACCTACATCGCGGTGATGTTGCTCATTCCCCTGGCAATTATCTTTGAAGACGGGCTGAAGGGCGGGCTGGTTGGCTTGTGGCAATCCATTTCGATGCCCATCGCCTGGAGCGCCTTGCGGCTGACGCTGTGGACTTCGGCATTCATGGCCGTGATCAACGCGGTGATGGGAACCCTGACCGCCTATGTCCTGGTCCGCTATAGTTTCCCGGGCAAATCATTTCTCAACGCCATCGTGGATTTGCCCCTGGCCATCCCAACCCTGGTAACCGGCGTCATGCTG
>DASXQN010000287.1:0-3250 GCA_036507155.1 Anaerolineales bacterium | reverse complement strand
AGCTCGAGCCTTCGTAGTCCTCTCCCTGCCATTCGTCATAGAAGCGCGCCAGGTGATAGAGCATGCGCGGGCTCGCTTGCTCGAACTTCCGGGCGCGCGACGGTGGCTGACGGATCCACAGCAGGTAGTTGACGACGCAGGCCAGTCCGAATCCGGTGCAGGCGCCGTCTTCTCCCTGGTCGAGAATCAGCTTCGATCGCACGTACAGAGGCAGAAGCTTTGCGACAGTATCGTTCGGTGGCCAGGCATCCGGCAGCGAAACCACGGGCGGATCGTAGGGACGGTCCCGCAGATCGAGCCGATCGGGACGTGCGTCCAGCTTCAATCCGCTGATGAAACTCTTGGCCATGCTGTCCTCCCTTCGATTGTTGGTGTTGAAGCCCTCGACTGCAGGGCGGGAAGCCCGGTTTTCATTGCATGTAAATGAGGTTTAGCTCAAGGCAGAGGAAAAGCAAATCCGACAAATTGACAGGTTTGTCATTTGCCAAGGATTCTCAGATACTTATTTCGCCGCCGCAACAGGAAATCCTGGATTCGCACGCGCCACCGCGCGTCTTGAAAGGTGGGCGCGTGGCCCAATGCAAGAGTGCTAAACTCCGCGTTTTTCTGCGCGACGAAAACCGACCGCGTCGCACGCGCGTCCGAGGACCAGGAACCATGAGCGACAACTCCGACATCAACACGCTGCGCCGCATCCTCAAGCAGTACAAGACCATTGCCGTGGTCGGCCTTTCGGCCAACTGGTACCGGCCCAGTTCTTTCGCCGCCAAATACATGCAGGAGCACGGCTATCGCGTCATCCCGGTAAACCCCATGTACAAGGAGGTCCTGGGAGAGAAGTGCTACGCCTCGCTCAAGGACATCCCCGATAAAGTCGATATCGTGGATTGCTTCCGCAAGAGCGAAGACATCGTACCGATCGCGGACGAGGCCATCGCCATCGGGGCCAAGGTATTGTGGATGCAAATCGGCGTGATGAACGAGAAGGCGGCGGCGAAGGCACGCAAGGCGGGGCTGGAGGTGGTTCAGGACCGTTGCGTCAAGATCGAGCACGGCCGTCTGTTCGGCGGACTGAACTGGGTGGGCGTCAACACCAAGATCATCTCCGCCAAGCGGCCGCACTGGCTGCCTTACTGAGGGCAGGCGCGAGGCACTAGGCACGAGGACGAAAGCGCAAACCGATCGATATCTGGATTGCGCGCCCTACCCGCATTCACTCATTCACTCATTCACCCTTCACGTTTCACCGGTTCATCATGGCAGATAGAGAATTCGGATTCGGCACCTTGTGCCTGCACGCGGGGCATATCCCGGACGCGGCCACCGGTTCACGCGCGGTGCCGATCTACCAGACTACTTCATTCGTGTTCGACTCGGCCGATCACGCGGCGAGCCTGTTCAACCTGCAGACCTTCGGCAACGTGTATTCGCGGATCTCGAATCCGACGGTGGCGGTGTTCGAGGAGCGCATGGCGGCGCTGGAAGGCGGCCGTGCGGCGCTGGCCGCTTCATCCGGCCAGGCGGCGCAGATGTGCGCCCTGCTCACCATCCTGCGCGAGGGCGACGAAATCGTCTCGGCGAACACGCTCTACGGGGGCACCTATTCGCAGTTCGACGTGACCTTCCGTCAGTTCGGCATCAATACCGTGTTCGTGAATCCGGACGACCCGGAGAATTTCCGCAAGGCGCTGACCCCGAGGACGCGGGTCCTCTACGCGGAAACCATGGGCAATCCGCAAATCAACGTGCTCGACATCGAGGCGGTGGCGAAGATCGCAAAAGAAGCGGGTGTGCCCTTGATCGTCGATAATACCTTTGCCTCGCCGTACCTGTGCCAGCCCATCAAGTTCGGCGCCGATGTCGTCATCCATTCGGCGACCAAGTTCATCGGCGGCCACGGCACCACCATGGGCGGCGTGGTGGTCGAATCCGGCAAGTTCCCATGGGGCAACGGCAAGTTTCCGATGATGACCGAGCCCTCGCGCGGCTATCACGGCGTGATCTTTCACGAGACCTTCGGCGACTTCGGTTACACCATGAAGTGCCGCATGGAAACCATGCGCACGCTCGGCCCGGCGTTGTCGCCGTTCAACGCCTGGATGCTGTTGCAGGGGCTGGAGACATTGCATGTGCGCGTGGAGCGCCATGTCGCCAACGCCGTGGCGGTGGCGAAATTCCTCGAGAACCATGCGCGGGTCTCCTGGGTGAATTACCCCGGGCTCCCGAGCAGCAAGTATCACGCACTGGTGCAGAAGTACCTGCCCAAGGGCACCGGATCGATCATGACCTTCGGCATCAAGGGCGGCATGGACGCGGGGGTGAAGTTCATCGAGGCGCTGCAGTTCTGCTCGCACCTTGCCAATGTCGGCGACGCCAAGACGCTGGTGATCCATCCCGCTTCCACCACTCATCGTCAAATGTCGGAAGAAGAACAGGTCAAGGCTGGAGTCGGGCCCGACATGATCCGGCTCTCCATCGGCATCGAGGACGTCGACGATATTCTCTGGGACATCGACCAGGCCCTCGCCCAGTCGAAGATCTGACGGAGAAAATCAGCTCTTACCGCAGAGGACGCGGAGGACTCAGAGGTAAGACGAGGAACAAGAACGGTGAAAACCCTTGCGACAACGTCACGTCGGGAGACGGGCGGATATTGCTGCTAACCACGCTGAGGAAGTATTCGCTGAAGCCGAAACTTGCTGCCATTTGAATCATTCTCTCCGCTTTTCCTTTGCGTCCTCCGCGTCCTCTGCGGTGGGCGGTTAAGCAAGAGATGAAAGGCGTAATCTGGCCGCTGATCGCAACCATGGCCATCCAGGCGCTGGTGTCGATGGCGGTGTTCGCGCCGCCGGTACTCGCTCCGGCTGCACACGATGACATCGGATTCCCTGCGAGCTGGATCGGGATCGTCACGGCCCTCACCTTTGCCGCAGCCACCTTCGGCGCGCTCTTTTCCGGAGGGATCATCGCCCGGGTTGGTGCGCTGCGCATGAGCCAGTTCTCGCTGCTGCTGTGCGGCAGCGGCATCGCACTGATCGCGAGTTCCAGCGCCTGGCTGGTCGCGCTCGGGGCGCTGGTGATGGGCCTGGGGTACGGGCCGGTCACGCCGTCCAGCTCGGCGATCCTCGCGGACCGTACACCCGAGCGCATTCGCAGCTTCATCTTCTCCTTGAAGCAGACCGGCGTGCCGATCGGTGGTGCGCTCACCGGCGCGATCGTGCCCGCCTTGATCGTGGCTTTCGGCTGGAGG
>DASXQN010000286.1:0-4956 GCA_036507155.1 Anaerolineales bacterium | reverse complement strand
GGCGAGGAAGCTCTGATACGTCACGCCTGCGGACTCGAAGCGCATGCCGCGCACACGCTCGGCCAGGGCCTCGGCCTTCGCGTCCTTTGCCAGGCCGGCCAGGTCGACGACCGCGTTGCCCTCGCCCGAGACGCCCTCGTTGAGCTTGACCATCACGCGCTGCAGGTCCGGCCGGGCCGCGCGCATCGACGTGATGGCCGCGAGCAGGTCGGGCTCGCCGGTCAGGTTCTCGGTCCCGGCCGGATGCGGGACTTTCTCCTCCGCAAAGATCTGGCGTCCGCCGCTCTTCGTCCCGAAGCCGAAGTAGCGCGGGTCGGCCGCGTACATGGGGATGTCCAGCCGCACGGAGAGCTCGCGTTCCAGGTCGGTGGTGTTGTAGGGAACGATGTGGGCAAGCTCGGGATTCGGTATGAGAGATTTGATGTGCTCGATCAACCGGGGACGTTCCAGGAGTTTCGCGCTCAATGGTTTGGAGGAGGCGTCCATGGTGGAGACGAGGTAGAGCCGCTTGCGCGCGTTGCCGGTGACCACGCCGGGCAGGATCGAGAGGTAATAATCGACGACGCTGGCGTGGATGGGCTGCGAGGTGATGTAGAGCAGGCGGATGTTGGGCTGGCGCAGCAGGAACAGCATGAACATGAAGCGTTCCTCGTAGGCCTGCTGTTCCATGCCCTTGAAGTCCGTGTCGATGGACATGGACGGGATGACCACGATGGTGTTTTCGGCCTGCTGGTGCTCGGAGCCGGGCTGGTCCGGCTGGCCGATCATCTTCCATAAATGAACGAGCTTGATCTGCAGTTTGTTGAATTTTTGGGTGGCTGAGGCGTCCATGAGGAGGTCTCCTTAATCATGCTTTGCGCCGCGGCGTGGGCTGCTCGCCCGACCGTCCGGCGGAGCCAACTTACTCCGAATTCTGCGGAGCAATTGGACCAGTTTCCAGGCGCGGCTTCTTTCAATTTCGTCGAGCCGAGCCTGGAGGCCCCCTGCAATCTGTTCCATCTCGGCAAAGGCGGATGCGTGGAACTGATCGAGAATCCGATAGGCTGAGTCCTGCAGCGAGTTTGGTTCATGCTTCAGGCTTTTCAAGATAGCGTAAAAATTGCCACCGAAGTTCGCACGCGTAAAGCGGCGACTTGCAGAGCGCTGGCCCTGATCTGCCAGGTTGCGCCGCAAGGTTGGCTCGTCGATGAGTCGTTGAATCTGGTCGGCTAGGCGCCGTATGTCACCGGGTTGGTACAACAGGCCATTCTTCCCATCGTCTATCAACTCGAGCGTTCCGCCTGTGCCGGTGCCGATGAGCGCTTTCCCGATTAACATGGCTTCCAGTCCCACCCGACTAAACGCCTCCTGATGGGAACACAGCAGGATCATATCAGCCTGATCGAGAATCGGGAATATATCGGGCTCAAAGGGCGCGAAACGAATCCGGTCTTCCAACTGGGCATCGGCGACCAGTTGCTTCAACTCATCAAAATAGACCGTATCGACAACCACCCCGCAAATGAGCAATTCAAGGCGCCGGCCGCGGACCTTGATTAGCTCGATCGCGGCCAGTACCGCGTCCTTTTGGCCCTTGAACTCCCAAATCGTGCCCAGACTCAGCAATTTTGTGGCTTGCGCATCAAGGAACGCCGCCGTCATCGGGCTGCCGGACGCCCGCGGAGGCCCATCAATATGTGTATGGATCGTCTTCACATTGTCCACGCCGAGCGGAAGGAACAGTTCTTTTCTGACCGCTTCTGAGCAAGTAACGACAACGCTCGAGGAACCCGCAATGAATTCTCTGATATTCAAGAACGGCCAGTCAAATTCGAGGCCATGGTCTGGCTTGCCGAATTCACTCACGCGCCAGAGGTGCGGTCGGTCCAGCGAGCTTGCCAGGATCGCGCCCCAAGGGATCGTGAGGGTGTTCGAGAAAATTACATCTGGAGCCACCCGCCTCAGCTGAGGTAGAGCGCTCCTTATCCACGCAAAAGAGTCTTGATAACTCGCACGAATGATCTCCGGGGCCGGGCGTTCCCAGGAACTGCACCACCACGAGTAATGACCGACGATCGTTGCGGCTGCAATGTTTTGCAGGCGCTCCAGCATGGGCCCGGGACCTGGCAGGCAGACGGTGCAGATCGCGCCGTAGTCTTGAACCAACTCAGTCACCGCCTGGAGGAGGCTCCGTTCCGACCCGCCAAGCTGACTGGAATGCGCAACAAATACAATGTTAAGCGAGCGATCCTTCTTTACGCAGAACAAATCCCGGAAAGGGCCCTCGCCAGCGTAATCATTCCAGTCAGAACCCGGCTTGTATCTGACATAGCCAGGCTCCGGATCGCACAAAACGAAGGCATCAAAACCAAGCTCATCCAGCCGCCGCAACACATCCTCCGGCGAATACCCGTTGGCTTTCAAACCTTGCGGGTGCAGCGTGAGCAGCAGGCGCACATCGCCGCGCGTGCGAATGAGATCCTGCATCCCATCCAACACTCTCGGCTCATTGCCCCGGGTATCTATTTTGATCAGAGTCGGGCCATCCGGGATCTCGCTCAGAAATTGATCCAATCGAACGACATCGACCTCGATGCTCCTGAGAAGCGGCGCTTCCGGATTTCCAACGAATCCAGACATGGTCGTGCGCTCAGAGACCTGAAATGGCAGACGGGTCGTTACATCCGATACAGCTGCCTCATGGATCGAGGCGCGCACTCCATTTACCGCGAGATTCTTCCTGAGGATCGCACAGTTTTCCGGGACCGGTTCAAATGCCACCACCTCACAATTCGGATTGCTCTTAGCGACCATCACCGTGGAAGCTCCGTGATGGGCGCCGATGTCGACAAAGGCGGCTGCCGCCATTGCATTTTGGCGCAGCAGCACCGCAGAGCGCTCCTCAAATGCGACATCGCCAAACCTGTGCGTATCCCGTGGCGAGGTTAAGAACTCAAAGCCGGACCGTTCGGCTGAGACGCTCACAACATCGTTCAACTCGTACTCGCTCCGGGGCGCGGCATGGATGTGCGGCGCGTCTTTTTGCAGGCTGGAAACATCGAACCAGCCTCCCAGGATTTCATCCCAAACCGGGGGATTGAATCTTTTGTAGCCCGCTCCGGGATAGAAAGTCATTTCGCCAAAATACACTTTTGCGTCCAGCGCAAGCAAATCCACGCGAACGAACGGGATGCCCTTGCTTAACCGTGCCGCGCTGTCAAGCATCTCATCCAGGATCTTTGGCCGGGAAACGACGTGGGGATGGTGCGGAAATTGCGCGGTGAACGGGAGCCTTACCCAGTTTGTATCCAGGAATGCGGAGGTATGGTCTCCAAAGCGGTCGAATTCGACCTGTATCAGTTTCGGCCGGCCATGAAAGCAATAGATCTTATAGTCGGGGGGTATGGAGCCATTCTGATCCTGGAGCAACGCCTCTATGACGATACGCGGGGGAACGCCTCGGTATCCCCATTCCCCGTATGCCAGCGAATAATCAGTTCCGAGCCACGTCTCCAGGTTTGCCTTTGCAGCGGCCCAATCGAAAGCCTGTTTGTCATCGCAGATCAGGTTCCACGCTGAACCGTGAGTGGCTTTGATGATGAATTTGTCGGGGAGTTGATGGATCGGGATTTCGTCAACAGAATCATAACAGCCGATCAGAGGTATCAGGTGATCCGGGCCGATGGTCTCGCTCACATAGGCTCTGACAGCATACTTGTCCGAGAGGGTGGTAAGAAGCGGATCCCGATAGATCAGCTTGTATACCTGGAGCTTCTCATTAAAGGAGGATGGATGAACAAGATCGAGCTCCCTCCCCATATGACGTCGAAACTCGCCCTTCAGCCACTCCGCATCATTCTTCATTCCACGAGCCTGATCTGTTTTCGCAAAGGCCATCTGACAGGATCCGTCGCGAGCTGGGATTTCGGATGACAGACGAGCGTTCTGAAATCACTGTCTCCGATTGTGACGAGCCAATTATAGCCTCTCTGGTAAGATTGAATTTGGACGACGACCATGGAGAAAACCGAATGCGAAGACTGAGCGCACTGATCGTTCTGGTATTCATCTTAGTTGCCTGTGCGACCCCCGCCACGCCGGCAGCCACCGCTCTTCCCACCTCGACCCCGACTGCGACCCCCACGCCGGCGCCGAGCCTCACACCCAGCGCAACCATCTCGCTGCCGGTCTCGAAGGGCACGGCTCTGCCTGTTTCGGTTGAGCCGATCACACCGAAAAACGCGGATCGCTTGACGCTGCTGGCAAACTGGCCCAACGACAATGGCTGGGTCGATGCGCTGGCCGTATCTCCCGATGGCCGTTTGCTGGCTACCTACAATAATCAGCAGCACAAGTCCGCCATCCTCCAGTTGGAAACCGGCAAGAAAGTCTGGTCGCTCGACCCTGTAACCAATTATGCGGATGTCCCGCGCCTCTCGTTTTCGCCGGACGGCGCTTTAATCCGGATCATGTGCGCCATATATAAGGCCGACGACGGCACGCTCGTGCACCAATTCTCGACCAGCGCGTACTTGAAGGATTCCTGCAACAACCTGGCCTTCTTCCCGGACGGGACGAAAGTGGCCGTGAGCATGCTCCACAAGTCGTATGAGTTACACATCTGGACGGTGGATGGCAGCGAACTCCTGCAGACCTTCCCCCTCTTCGTCGACGGCGAAGCCGTTTACGGCCAGCAATACACGTTCTCTCCGGACGGCTCGCTGCTGCTCGCGCATGAATGGGTCAGCGATTGGGCGAGGAGCCTGTGGCTCCTTCAGTCGTCGGATGCCGGATTTGTGAAGAAGTTCGTATATGGCCCGGCCGACAGGCTGGGCGTGTGGAGTCTGCGCTGGGCATTTTCCCCCGATGGAACGCTGCTGGCGATCGACATAACGCAAGCAGATATGTATGCCGACCTGCTGTACTTTACAGAGATGCCGCACACGCTGGAGATCTGGCGCCTCGCGGATATGACCC
>DASXQN010000285.1:0-2496 GCA_036507155.1 Anaerolineales bacterium | reverse complement strand
GACTGCCTGGGCTTCCCGCGATCCTGATGGCGGCGAGGAATGGCTGCACCTCGGCTACAGCAACGCCGTTTATCTCGCCGAGGTCCGCGTGCGCGAGACCTACAATCCCGGCGCGATCAGCAAAGTCACCGCCGTGCTGCCGAATGGGCAGGAGACAATCCTCTGGGAAGGCATGGGCGAGCCGACGCAGGCGCCGGTCGAAACGGTGTTCCCGGTCAAAGGGGACATCTATGCGCAGTCGGTGAAGGTTTATCTCGACACCAAGCGTGTGCCGGGCTGGAACGAGATCGACGCGGTGGAACTGGTCGGTCGCGATGGCTCGCGACAATGGGCCTCGAAAGCCTCGGCCAGCAGCAGCTACGCGGACCGATGAGCGAAGATGTAGCAGCCGACGTGAGGAGGGCTCTGGTTTCCTTCCGACCTCCGAAGAGATTTGAGCCTCGTTACCTCGGCTGCTACAAACGGCGGGGTTTTTCAACGGGCGGCTAGACGAGGATGTCCTTCACCACGTTGCCGTGAATGTCCGTGAGGCGGAAGTCGCGGCCCTGGAAACGATACGTGAGTTTCTCGTGGTTCAGTCCGAGACAGTGCAGGAGCGTGGCATTCAAGTCGTGGATGTGCACCGGGTTTTCAATCACGTTGTAGCAGAAATCGTCCGTCTGCCCGTAAGCGATGCCCGGTTTGACGCCGCCGCCGGCCAGCCAGACGGCGTAATTGCGGCCGTGATGATCGCGCCCATAGTTATCCTTCTCGATCTTGCCCTGGCTATAAACCGTGCGTCCGAATTCGCCGCCCCAGATCACCAGCGTGTCTTCGAGCATCCCGCGTGACTTGAGATCGTGGACGAGCGCGGCGCTGGGCTGGTCCGTATCTTTGCACTGCTCGCGGATGCGCTTGGGCAGATTGTTATGTTGGTCCCAGCCGCGATGGTAAAGCTGGATGAAGCGCGTGCCGCGTTCGGCCATGCGGCGTGCGAGGAGACAATTGTAAGCGAAGCTGCCGGGCTTCTTCACGTCCGGGCCGTAGAGGTCGAGCGTCGCTTGTGATTCCTGCGAGATATCCACCAGTTCGGGCACGGAGGTCTGCATCCGGAAGGCCATTTCGTACTGCTGAATGCGGGTGTTGATTTCCGGGTCCTGATAGGTCTCATGCTGTTTGGCGTTGAGCTTGGCCAGGCCATCAAGCATCCGGCGGCGCGCGGCGGGATCGATGCCGGGCGGGTTGGAGAGGAACAACACCGGATCGCTGCCGCCCCGGAACTGCACGCCCTGGTACTCGCTGGGCAGGAAACCCGAACCCCACAGGCGCGTGTAGAGCGGCTGATCGCTCTCCTTGCCGTTGGAGATCATCACGATGAACGCAGGCAGGTTCTTGTTCTCGCTGCCCAGGCCATAGCTGAGCCAGGAACCCATGCAAGGGCGGCCTGGCTGCTGGAATCCGGTTTGAATGAAGGTGATGGCCGGGTCGTGGTTGATGGCCTCGGTGTTGACCGTCTTGACGATCGCAATGTCGTCCACAATGCCGGCGATGTGCGGGAGCAGTTCGCTGATCCACGCGCCGCATTTGCCGTGCTGCGAAAACTTGAAGAGCGATTTGACCACCGGAAAGTTCTTCTGCCCCGACGTCATCCCGGTCAGGCGCTGGCCCATGCGGACGGAGTCAGGCAATTCACTTTGATGAAGCGTTTCGAGCGTCGGCTTGTAATCGAGCAGGTCCATCTGCGAAGGACCACCGGCCATGAAGAGATAGATGATGCGTTTGGCCTTCGGCGCGAAATGCGACTGGCCCAGCGGGAATTGCTGAGTACCGGCGTCCGCACCGAGCGCGGACAAGAGGCTTGGGTTGAGCAGTGACCCAAGGGCGGCGGCACCGATGCCAGTGGCCGCGCGACTGAAGAAATGCCGGCGGGTGATCAGCAGGCTGTTTTCACGTAGCGGGTTCATAGGTTTAAGCTCAAAACTCAAAGCTTCGGTAGTTCATCCCTTCGTGACCGTTTCATCCAGATTCAAAATCATGTTCGCAATCGTCGTCCAGGCCGCCAGTTCGCTTGGCTCGAGCGCAGTCTGGGTTTTGAAGCCGCCCACGGTCAGCAGTTTCTCGGCGGCGGCTTTGTCTTTACGGAAATCAGCGAGTTGTCGGTTGAAGACATCCTGCAGGACCTTCACTTCGTCGGCCCCTGGCTTGCGCGATGTGGCAAGGCGGAACGCATAGCGGATGCGATCCGCAGCGCTCTTGCCGCCTTCGAGCATGATGCGCTGGGCAAAGGCTCGCGAGGCTTCGACGAACTGCGGGTCGTTCATCAGCGCCAGCGCTTGCAGTGGCGTGTTCGTGCGCGGCCGGCGCACGACGCAATACTCGCGCGTGGGCGCGTCGAACAGCAGCATATTCGGCGGCGGGCTTTGGCGCTTCCAATAAGTGTAAAGGCTGCGGCGATACTGGCCCTCGCCTTTGTCGGGGACATATTTCTGCGAGTTGTTGAAGGAGACAGCTTCCCAC
>DASXQN010000284.1:0-8954 GCA_036507155.1 Anaerolineales bacterium | reverse complement strand
CTCTTTCTTTACTTCGACCACCTCACGCCCATCGTAGAAACCGCACTTCGGGCAAACGGTGTGGGGGAGGCGCATCGAACCGCAGTTCGAACAGGCAACCAGATTTCGTGCCACCAGAGCGTGATGAGCACGGCGCCGGTCGCGGCGTCCTTTCGAGTGCTTGCGCTTTGGATGTGGGGGCATGTCTTTCTCCTTGTGACACAATTGAGGGGCGGGACATTCCCGCCCCTGATTTTCGAATCGAGCAGGGCGATTATAGTAGGTGCAGGCAGTGACGTCAAGCCTGAACCGTTGTAGAATGGCGTGCATGCAAACTGACGCCGCCGTTGCCGTTCATGACTTAATTCTGCAGTGGTCCGCGAGCGCGCCGTCCAATGCAAAGGCGGATTGAAGTGCAGCGCCCCGGGCTTGCGAGGCAACTGCGGATCTGGCGCGCGTCCTGGCGCGACACGCTGATCCTCCTGAGCGAGTTTCGGGCCGCGTTGATCGTGTTCATCCTCGCGGTGGTGGGCGGCGGTCTGCTCTACGAATGGATCGCGGGCCTGGTTGGCGAGCCCGTCGAGAGTCTCGGCGCCGCCATGTACACGGCCCTCTCCGCGGTGCTGCTTCAGTCTGCGGCCGACTTCCCCCATCATCCAGCCCTGCAGGTTTTTCATTTTGTCATGCCGTTGATCGGCATCGCCATTCTCGCACAGGGGCTTGCGGATTTTGGAATTCTGCTTTTCAACCGCCGCGCACGCGGCAAGGAATGGGAAATGGCCGTTGCTTCCACGCTCCACGCGCACTGCATCCTCGTTGGCCTGGGACATCTCGGCTATCGCATCGCGCAGAAGTTGAACGAAATGGGCGAGAGTGTTGCGGTGATCGAGCTGAATCCGAAAGCCGACACCTTCAGCGCTGTGCAGAAACTTGGCATACCGGTCATCCAGGATGACGCTACACGCGACTCGGTGCTCCTGGCAGCCAATGTGGCCGAGGCGCGCACCATCATCCTGGCCAGCCAGGACGACTCGATGAATTTGCAGATCGCTTTGAAGGCGCGCCATCTCAATCCGCGCATCCAGGTAGTGATCCGCATTTTCGACGAAGATTTCGCGCGTGCTCTGCACGAGCAATTCGGTTTCACCGCATTGAGCGCGACCGAGATGGCGGCCCCGGTCTTCGCGGCGGCAGCCGCCGGCGCGGACGTCACCCACCCGATCTCGGTCGAGGGCCAGCAGTTGAGCCTCGCGCGCCTGACGATCAAGCCCGGCGCAACGCTCGCCAGCAAGACGGTCGGTTACGTCGAGGACAACTATCACCTGAACATCATCCTGTTGCGCCACGACGGGCAGTCGGAGATGCATCCCACCGACAGCCGTCCGCTCAGCGGCGGTGACACCCTGGCGGTGATCGGCGGACCGGACGAGCTGAATCGACTGATGCACGACTGTGATTGAACGATCGGGCCGCCGCGAGACTCTATCTCACATAGGCTGTTCCGCGTTGTCCCGCAGGGCCTCGCTGCTGACCCTCGGCCTGATCCTGATATCCTGTCAGTTTCCGGCCGTTCGGCCGGCCCCAACGCCGACGGCGGGTCCGATGCAGACCGCCTGGGAGGACCGCTCGATCTTCGCGCCGGGTCTGGTCGACTCCGCCCAATCCATTCTGGAGGGTCTGCCCGGCGCGAGCGTCTATCACATCGATCTCGAGATCTCCGATGGACTGACGCGGGTCGATGGAGAGGAGAGCGTCCGATACACGAACACGGAAACAGCCGCGCTCCATGAGGTCCAGTTCCGCCTCTTTCCAAACATCTTGGGCGGGCATATGGACATCACTACCATCGAGGTCGACGGCCAGGAATTGGTGCCGCGACTGTCGCTCGGAGAGAGCGTCCTCCATGTGGCGCTCGATCCTGCGCTTGAACCTGGCCAGAGCGTCACGATCCGCATCGATTTCTCGGTTGAGGTGCCCGAAAGTCTGAGCCTGAACTACGGGGTGCTGGCATATGCCGAGGGCGTCCTCGCCCTTGCACACTTCTATCCCATGGTCGAAGTCTTTGACGATGAGGGCTGGAACGCAGAGATACCTCCACAGTCCGGGGACGTGACGTACGCTGATGTGTCGTTCTACATCGTCAGTGTCACGGCGCCCAAAGAGGTGACTCTTGTTGCCACCGGGCGAGAACTACGTCGAAGCGAAAGTGGCAGAGCCCAAACAGTCACCTTCGCCGCCGGCCCGGCGCGCGATTTCTACGTGGCTGCCAGCTCGGACTATCAAATGACCGAGACACCAGCAGGCGCTACAGTAATCCGCTTCTATGCCCCTGCGAGCCTGGAGGAGGGCGTTCGGGCAGCAGCGGACATAGCGGCGCGAGCGCTAGAAGACTACGGCGATCGCTACGCGCCATACCCTTACACGGAGCTTGACTTCGTCGCCACGCCTACGCTGGCGCTCGGCATCGAATACCCCGGAATGATCGCCATCACCGCGCACATTATCGGACCTCAGGAGCCATACCTGGAGGGCACGATCGCACACGAGGTGGCGCACCAGTGGTTTTACAACCTGGTCGGCAACGACCAGCTCGATGACCCCTGGCTGGATGAATCGTTGGCCCAATTCGCGACCCTGCAATACTATACCGATGAGTACGGCGAGGTCGGCGCGGGCGGTTTCCGCGATTCGTTATTGCGGCGTTGGTCGCGGGTGAACGGCGACCTGATCCCGATCGGCCTCCCGGTCGCGGCCTACTCAGACTTCGAATACGGGGCGATCGTCTACGGCCGCGGGCCGCTGTTCTTCGAGGCCCTGCGCACCGAGATGGGCGCAACGAAGTTCGATGCGTTCATCAAAGACTATGCACAGACCTATTCCTGGGGGATCGCCACGCCGGAAGGACTGCAGCAGACAGCCGAATCGGACTGTGGCTGCGACCTGGATCCCCTTTTCGATGCCTGGGTCTACCCCTAGGCTGCCGCCCATCGCCACCCACGGCACAATAATTCGGAGTATAATCTTCGACGCGCCAGCCACGGGCTGGTATTTTTGTGGACGGAGCAGGAAATGAATCGTCGTCAAACTAATTGGTTGGTCATCGTCATATTGTTGGTGGCTTTTTCTCTGTGGATCGACCTCAACAATAATATTCTCGTCGTCAACCCTTTCAGTCAGGAGACGCTGGTCAACCGGGACGTGAGCGTGAAGCTCGGCCTTGATCTGCGGGGCGGCTTGCAAGCCCTTCTCGAAGCCGACCTGCCGCCTGAACGGGTTGTAACCGCCGACGAGCTCAACAACGCCAAGAACATCCTGGAAAACCGCGCTAACGCCCTGGGGGTTAGCGAGGTTGTGATGCAGGTGGCCGGCGAGCGCCGCATCGTGGCGGAGTTTCCGGGCGTGAGCAATCCGGAAGAGGTGGTGACCGCCCTGAAGCAGACTGCGTTGCTTGAGTTCGTGGAAATGGGCAATTCCCCAGTTCCGGAGGGGACGACCATACAAACCGATTTCGGTCTTGTTGGGCCGGCATCAGGGACAGCCACCGCGACGCCGGAGGCCGGCGCTACCCCCGCCGAGGCTCAGGGGGCCGGAGCGCAGGTTTATCACACGGTCCTGACCGGCACGAGCCTGGAAGACGCTCACGTGGCACAGGACTCGCTCGGTCACTTTCAGATCGCATTCACGCTCAAGTCGGACGCCGCCGATCTGTTCCGCGAGTACACACGTACGCACACAACCCAATACCTCGGCATCGTGCTGGACAAGCGGGTGATCTCTGCCCCCATCATCCGCACCGAGATACCTGACGGGCAGGGAGTCATTCAGGGCACCTTCACGAGCGAAGAAGCCAACGCCCTGGCGATCCAACTGCGCTCCGGCGCGCTGCCCATTCCGATCAAGGTTGTCGAAAGCCGCACCGTCGGTCCTACCCTGGGCGAGGAATCCGTCCGCAAGAGCGTGCTCGCCGGCGCGATCGGCTTGAGCGTCGTGATCCTTTTCATGGCTTTGAACTATCGCATGCCCGGGATCCTGGCCGACATCGCGCTCGTTTGCTACGCGATCTTCAGCCTGATGCTTTTTAAACTGGTCCCGGTCGTGTTGACACTGCCGGGCATCGCCGGCTTCATCCTCAGCATCGGCATGGCCGTGGATGCCAACGTGCTAATCTTCGAACGCCTCAAGGAAGAGCTGCGCGCCGGCCGGAGTCTGCGTCAGGCGATCGACCTGGCCTGGACGCGGGCCTGGCCGTCCATCCGCGATTCAAACTTCTCGACCTTGATCACCTGCTTGATCCTGTATTTTTTCGGGAATACGTTCGGTGCCAGCATGGTAAAGGGATTTGCCGTGACGCTGTCGCTCGGCGTGCTCGTGAGCCTCTTCACGGCGATCAACGTCACGCGCACATTCCTGCATCTTACCCTCGATAACCTGAACTTCGCCGAACATCCGCGCTGGTTCGGACTGTAGGAGCAAAGAGCGCCGCCATGAATATCATCAAGAATCGTTACCTATACTTTCTCATATCTCTGCTCATCATCATCCCGGGACTCTTGTTCCTGGCTTTGCATTGGCGTGCTCACCCCGCGCAGGGGCCCCTGCCCCTCGGGATCGATTTCCGCGGCGGTTCGCTGCTGGAGGTGCAGTTCGATGGCGAGCGTCCGTCTGCGCAGGAAATAACCGCACTCTACGCGGAATTCTCCACGCCCGCGGAGCCGATCCAGGAGCCCGTCATCCAGCCGCTGGGCGAAGATTCGTACGCGATCCGCTCCAAGACCATGACGGATGAAACGAAAGGCGCGCTGGTCGCCGAGATGGAATCCCGTTTCGGCTCGAAGGTTACGGTCCTGAATTTCACGTCTGTGAGCGCGGCCATCGGCCAGGAGGTCACGCGCAGCGCCGGGTTGGCGATCGCCATGGCTGCGGCCGCGATGCTGCTGTACATCTGGTTCGCGTTTCGCGGCGTCCCACACCCCTTCCGCTATGGCACCGCGGCGGTGCTGGCCATGCTCCACGATGTGCTCGTCGTGCTGGGCGTCGAGGCGATGCTGGGCTACTTCCTCGGCTGGGAGGCAGACGCGTTGTTCCTGACCGCACTCCTCACGGTGATTGGCTTCTCCGTGCACGACTCGATCGTGGTGTTCGACCGCGTCCGCGAGAATTCCAACATCTACCGGCGTGTGGATTATGAAACACTCGTAAACCATTCGATCGTACAGACATTGGACCGCTCGATCGCCACGCAGTTGACGGTCATGTTCACCTTGTTCGCGCTGGCCCTGTTCGGCGGCGACAGCATCCGGCACTTCGTCATTATCCTACTGGTGGGAATTTTCAGCGGGACCTACTCGTCGATCTTCAACGCCGCGCCGATCCTGGTGGTGTGGGAAAATCGTGAATGGCGCAATTGGTTCCGGCCGAAAGAGATCCCCACAACGGTGTAATGCAAACGGCGCACGAGCAATCGTGCGCCGTTTTTTTTTGTTTGCTGAAGGGTGGAGGGTTAGTGCCAGAATATCCAAGCGCAGGCTGAGCTGCTAGTAGTTCCTGTCATCTTCGGGCGCCGGGCCGACTTTGATGATCGGCTCATAGAAGAACAACTCCGGTTTCTCGGTCTCCACCAGTCGAGGCGTAGTGATCTCATATCCGAAACTGCGAGCTCCCGCATACCGTTCGGACCGATCGGACTTCCAGAACCAATACCCGAGCCCAAGGATGAAGGCGACCAGGAAGTAATAGGCGGACATCCTGCGGATCTCGGGCACCACGAGCCAAAGCCCGATCACGGCCACCAATATCGCCGAGATGATCATCAGAGCCGAGCGCGAACCGCCATCGGAAGCGGCGGCTTGCCGGTCCAGATGGCTTAGCATATATTCCTGGTACTCAAGGATCTCGCGTTTCTCGCCGGCGGTGAGGTCGCGGTCCCGGCGGACGCGCTCCGCAAGATTCTGCAATCCCTGCCGGCTGCCGCTGATCTGAACACACAGCTCCCATGCCTCAATGTTGTGCGGATCGTCGCAGATCACTATATTCAATACATGAACGGCATCGGCCACACGCCTCTTTTCCACCAGCCAATATGCTCGATCGAGCAAGCGCTGAGCCTTATGCATGAATGCAGACCTCGCTATTATGTGTTGACCACATAAGATATATTGTATATCAGGTGCCGCGGCACGGATACCTTACATTTGACTAACAAGTGGTGCATTAATGACCAGATTGGTCCTTTCCTCAAACCAGCGATCCCTGGTCTAAAATCCATACCACATGCCGCCAGCCCGTAGCATGGACTGACATCGTTCGTTAATCGGGATGTACCAGCCGACGCGGCGGGCGCGTCCGGCTGAGAAAGGTAGCGAACGTGACACAGATCAAATTCATGCGTACAGGCACAGACAACGACACAGAATTCACAGTTGACCTGGACAGCTTACCGGCCGGCGAGGGGGCGAACTTGATGCGGCTGATCAGCGAGACAAAATTCTTCGAGCTTCCGGAAAACCTGGGCATGACCGGGGCATTGGACGAGCCGCAATACGTGATCACCGTACGATACGGCGGCGACCGCCATCACACGGTGCACGTCAACAATGCGGCCGTCCCCAAGAACCTTCGACCGCTGGTGGACGAGCTGGTCGCTCTGGCGGACATGCAGTCCACGTAAACCGGGCAGGACCCAACATAAAAACTGCGCCGCGAACTTCGCGGCGCAGATTCTTATTCCCGGCGTTGCTGGAAAATAAATGGCCCTCGCTCACCGAGGGCCACAGCTGGGGGCAAAGGATTCGAACCTCTACTAACTGATCCAGAGTCAGCCGTCCTACCATTAGACGAGCCCCCAATTTACCAGCGGGCGGTATTGTAGCATAGCCGTCACCTCCGGGCAAGGGCGCCATGCGGCAACGGGACGATTCAGCGCCTTGCCGTCCGCCTCAGGCTGTCTTCCATGTCCATTAGAATCAATAGCGCCTTCGCAATGGCCTGCAAGGCTACAAAGTACACGATCCCGCGAAACGGCCGCTCCACGATCAACAGTACATTCGTTAGCAGGTCGCTCGGACCCAGTCCCGCCCAGAAGCCGCGCGAGATTTGCAACGCGAACACCCCAGCGGACACCAGCAGGTCCAGGGCGTATACCACCACGACCACCCAGGACAAGATCTCGGCCCAGCGGGCCACGCGCAAGACGGTGTCGCGGTCGAAATACGTGCCATGGAAGGGCGAAGTTTTCTTGGATGCGCTCATCAGGTCCTCCACATCGCCAGATTATATGACAACTTCGCTGTTTGTTATAATGGACGAATATTCGAATGCCGAGGCATCCCAGACATGACTGCTGAAGAGACCACGCGGCCCACCGACTTCATCCGCGAAGCCGTTGCCGAAGACCTGAAGAACGGCCGCTACAACTACGTCCGCACGCGCTTCCCGCCCGAGCCGAACGGCTACCTCCACATAGGCCACACCAAGGCGATGGCCATCGACTTCGGCGTCGCCCGCGAATTCGGCGGCCAGTGTAACCTGCGTTTCGACGACACAAATCCCGTCAAAGAGGATGTCGAGTACGTCGACGCCATCAAAGAGGATATCCGTTGGCTTGGTTTCGACTGGGGTGGCGGCGAGCTGTATGCCTCCGACTACTTTGACAAACTGTACGAGTTGGCCGTGGTCCTCGTAACGAAGGGGTTGGCGTATGTCGATGACCAGAGCGCGGAAGATGTCAACCAAACCCGCGGTACTTTAACTGAAGCCGGTAAGGACTCCCCATTCCGAAACCGATCGGTCGAAGAGAACCTCGATCTGCTTGAACGCATGAAGAGAGGCGAGTTTCCGGACGGCGCCCGGGTCCTGCGCGCCAAGATCGACATGGCGAGCCCGAATACCAGCCTGCGCGATCCGGTCATGTACCGCATCATCCACCAGGATCACCATCGTACCGGCGACAAGTGGAAGATCTACCCGCTGTACGATTGGGCGCACGGCCAGAACGATTCCATGGAAGGCGTGACGCATTCGCTGTGCTCGCTCGAGTATGTCAATCACCGGCCGCTCTACGAATGGTTTCTCGAGAAGCTTGAGGTCTTCAAGCCGCGCCAGATCGAGTTCGCGCGACTTAACGTGACCTACACCGTCCTGAGCAAACGCAAGCTCCTGCGGCTGGTCAAGGAGGGGCATGTGAGCGGCTGGGACGATCCGCGCATGCCCACGCTGCGCGGCATGCGGCGCCGCGGCTACACTGCGGAGGCGATCCTGGATTTCATCGAACGCACCGGTGTTTCCAAGGTGGGTGTGGTCAATTCGGGCGTGATGGTGGATCTGGCTCTGCTGGAGGCGTGTGTGCGCGAGGACCTCAACAAGCGCTCCCAGCGCCGCATGGTTGTGCTCAAGCCGCTGAAGGTGGTAATCGATAATTATCCGGACAAGCAGGTCGAGGAAATGGATGCTGTCAATAATCCGGAAGACGCGCACGCCGGAACGCGCAAGCTGCCATTCTCGAAAGTGCTGTATATCGAACAAGAGGACTTTCAGGAGGTCCCCGCGCCGAAATATTTCCGCCTGTATCCCGGCAATGAGGTCCGCCTGCGCTACGCCTATCTGGTCAAGTGTACGCATGTCGTGAAAGACGCGGCGGGTACGGTGACCGAGGTCCACTGCAGCTACGACCCTGCGACGCGCGGCGGCGATGCGCCGGATGGCCGCAAGGTGAAATCGACCATCCATTGGGTATCCGCCACGCATGCGCAAAAGGCGGAGATCCGTATGTACGATCGCCTCTTTACGAAAGAAGATCCCGAGGAAGGTGAGGATGATTTCCTGGCTTGCCTGGCTCCGGGCTCGCTGACGACCTTGTCGGGGCTCGTCGAGCCGGCGCTCGCGGCTACGCGGGCCGGCGATCGTTTTCAGTTCGAGCGCCAGGGTTACTTCTGCACCGATCCCGACTCCACGGTTTCGCTCCCGATCTTCAACTTGAC
>DASXQN010000283.1:0-4917 GCA_036507155.1 Anaerolineales bacterium | reverse complement strand
AGGTAGATCAGGCGCGCGCTGCGCAGCGCGGCAGCCAGGGCGGGATCTCTCGCGCTGGCCCGGTCGATCACGTACACCACCTCTACATCCGTGGCGCCCAGGCTTTGGAACCAGCGCTGGCCGTTGCCTCCGGCGCGCGCGTGATTGCGATCCGGCGCGGCCGCGGCCGGGATGATGCGCACCGGCGCCTCAAATCCGCCAACGCGCTCCAGGGCCTGCAGGTCCGGCTCCGACATGCGTCCGCCGAATTCCGCGCCGCCTTCGAGCAGCAAATATCCCACTGTTCACCGAACGTCAGCGCGCTATGCGGCGGCTTGGGCCACAAGCCTGAATGTTCCCGGTTGAATATCGTCGCAGAATGTGCGTGCCCTGGCCAGGAAGGCCGCGAACTCCGGCGTGCCGCGCCACGTTTGGATGCTCCCTTTATTTTCCTAATCACCGAAGGAGAAGAAGCGTTGCGGGTTTTCCACATCCTGGATCAGACGCGCCCACCCGGCGCCGGCCTGGTGTTGGCTGGTCCAAGCGGCAAATTCCTGCCAGGCATGGATAAATTCAGTTTCTTTGCCGGGCTTGACCGTCCAGGAACCGGAAGTATACAGTTGAGCATCATCAGTCATGGTCGGAGCTCCCTGCCACATCAACTAAAATGAATCGAGCGCCTGCTGCGCATCCGGGTATATCGGAATATTCTGCAGAAAACCGGCGAGGCTCAACACATAGTGCACTTGCGGCGCAGCGTCCGCCAGTTTGACGCGCGGCGACTTGTAGATCTCACCGGGATGTGCGGCCTCCCATTGCGCCGGTTCATCGGGCGGTGTATAGAGCTTGTAGATCTTTTGCAGGCCGCGCAGCCCGGCGCTCATGACCATATCCGTGTCCTTCAGATCGATCAGCAGCGCGTCCGGATTGGCCGCGTGCGCGGCCTGCGCGGCTTCCACCAACTGGTTCTCACTCTGCGCATTCAACGTGCCAGCCAGGTGCAGCACCGGCACTCGCCCATGTTCGGTTTTGGTGATCGTCAGTGTGTCGGCCATGCCGGGATCTCCTTACGCGCTCCACGTCTGGATGCGTGCAGGGATTATACACTTTTGGCGCGTGCTTATTCCTGGGGAGCGAAGATGGCCGCCGGCTGATTGAAGGTGACGTCGAAGGACGCCAGCGTGGACTGTTCGTCGTAGCTCGCCAGTTGTCCTTCCACGCTCGTTCTCTCGGACTGCAGCAGGTCGCGCACCATGGTCAGCGACGTGGCCTGACGCGGGTCCCTGGACTCGACCAGCAGTGTCCAGATGTGTTCCTGCGCCTGGATCAGATCCTGCAGCCGCTTGTGCAGCAGGCGATATTGGCTGGTGGCGTCTTGGCTGTACATGCTGTCGCTTTGTACCTGGTCCGCGCCTTCCAGGGCGGCACGGCGCAGCGCGGACAGCGCCTCCGGAGGCACCCTGGCGCTCAGGCTCGAATATCCGGGCGAATCCGGCGAAGACCAGGAGGAAGCTGAGACGACGAAGCCGCCCGCGTCCTCCACCGCCTGTTGAAGCTCGGTCAGCGCGGCGGCCGTATCTTCAACCAGAAGCGACAGGCTGACCGTGCGGATGATGATGCGCTGCGACGGCGGCAGCGCAGTGGGAGTCGGATCGAGCAGGAAGTGCTCGGGCGAGTCGACGTGCGCGGCCGCTGTAGGTAACGGGCCGGCGCTGCACGCCGCGAGCAGCAAAACGAATGAAAGTGCCGGAGCTATCGATCGATTCATGGGATCCTCCGTGGTATACAGATGGACGAGCAGGCAGGCGGAAGAGTTCCCATGCCGCCGATGGACAACGGGCGCTGCGCCTAGCGCATCAGGGCATCGAACTGTTCGATGCTTACCGCTGGAGCGGTGGTGAACGCGATCCCCAGCAGTTTCGTCAGGGCGGCCGAGGTCTGCATCGCCCGTTCGGTATCCGGCAGGTCGACAACCAGCACAAGGTCCACCTCACCGAGCAGGGCATAACCGCCTTTGAGTTCGCCGCCATGCTTTTTGATCAGGGCCGCTGCGCTGCTGGTGCGTTTGGCGCTGATGCCCTTCACGGATTCCAGCGAATACTTTCCGAACATGAGATAAGTAGCCATGTCAATCCTTCCGTTTCATGCAATCACCGTTGAATGAGGTACTGTGGATTATCCGTTCAATCTATCTAAAGTATAGCACCGCTGTCAACAATTTCCGGCGCCCGCCTCATCCATTTGAAGAAAACACCGTGTTGACAATTTTATTTGGAACGAATATACTGGAAACCATTATGATGATTCGAATCCGCGAACGAAATGTGGGCAGGTCTCCACGCCAACCTCATCTAATTCGCGGCAAAATGCATCCGTAACTCAATTTTCCAACACAAGAATCTAAGCCATGAATCAGCGATGAGATCGCGGGTTCATGGCTTTTTTTGCTGAAAATGCGAGGCTATGACTGAGAGACCGGTCGCAGTCTCGCGTTTTCGTTTCACCACTTCAAATGAAAGAGGTGAAACATGGCAAAACGACGGCACAAACAAAATACACAGGGGCAAAACCTCCTCAGAAGTTCAAAACTGGTCCGCATACTGGTTGGCAGCAGCACAATTGGATCTTTCGACACCGTATACGAAATTGGCCCCGGGCGCGGAATTATCACCGCAGAACTGAGCCGGACCGCGCGTAAAGTCATTGCAATAGAAAAGGATCCTGTATTTGTGCAACGACTGCGCGAACAGTTTTTGGATTCCCGGAACGTTGAGATCTTACAAAAGGACTTCTTGCAGTATCACATCTCTGACAGAGACTACAAAATATTTTCCAACATTCCATACAACCTCACGGCACGTATTGTCCGCAAAATCCTGTATGCGCCTCCCATGCCGAAAGAAGCCTATTTGGTGATGCAGAAGGAAGCTGCGGAAAAAGTTGCCGGCAGCCCAAAAGAGACGGAATTCTCGATCCTTGCCAAGCCTTTCTGTCACCCCCAAATCCTTCGAGAATTACGAAGGACGGACTTTGAACCTGCCCCTCATGTGGACTCCGTGCTTTTGCACATCAAAAGACGCGATTCGCAGCTCATACAAGAGGAAGACATCCGCCTCTACCGTGATTTTGTCCGCTACGGCTTCCGCAGATGGAAGAAGGACCTTAAATTAATCTTCAAACCGATCTTTACCTACCGGCAATGGAAACGTCTGGCGAAAGAGTTGCATTTTCCATTAGGTGCCACTCCATCAGAATTGACCTTCGAACAGTGGCTGGGCCTGTTTGACTGTTTCAAACATAGAGTTTCAAGCAGCAAACAGGCACAAATAGAGAAATGAACTGACACAATACGAACCCGCCTTGCGCCATAAGCAAGTGGACCGACACCAGGCGTAAACAATCAATTACATCCCTTTGATCAAGCCGCCCGGCTGGCAGCTGCGGCAGAAATTGGTGATGCGCTGATTGGCGCCGATCAGCGAGATGGCCGTGCCGCAGCGCGGGCAGGGCTCGCCGGTCTTCATGTGGACGGCGATGAAATCGCGCGGCTTGAGGTGGATGTCCTCGCCCATCTCGAGGCGGACCTTGTCCGTGGCTTCCGAAAGCGTCGTGCGCATGGCGAGATACAAGCGCTCGATCTCCTCGGCCGTAAGCTGGGTGCGCTTGCGATACGGATGCAGGCGCGCCGCCCACAGGATCTCGTCGGCGTAGGCGTTGCCGATGCCGGCGACGAACTCGCCGCGCGTCAGCACGCCCTTGATCTCGCCGCGAAACGGTTTGAGCCGCGCGCGGAAAGTCTCCAGCGAAATGTCGAACGGCTCCGGCCCGAGGCCCGCGTACTCCGGGATCGCCTCGAGCTCGCGCGTCAGGTAAAGCTGGCCCATTTGCTTCTGGTCCACGTAGCGCAGTTCGCGGCCGTCGGCGAGCGTGAACACGACGTGTGTTTTTGCATGCCGTTTGTCCGCGGCGGGGGCCAACTGCAGGCGGCCCGTCAGTTTGGGATTGATCGCCAGGAACAATGGCGGGTCGCCGTCAAACTCAAAGATCAGGAATTTCCCGCGCCGGATGACCGAGCGCAGACGCGCTCCGCTCAACGCGGATTCGAATCCGCCGTGGGTCAGGTCACGCACCACGATCGGTCCGCCGGGCGGCAGGACCTTCACGTTTGTGAACATCTGCCCGACGACGCGGCGCTGCAATACCTCACGCACGACTTCGAGTTCAGGGAGTTCAGGCATAAAGAATGTGAGTTGGTGAGTCGGCTAGTCGTAGGGCCAGCGATCAGTCCCGTGCAGCAGGGCGCGCAGGTGATTGATCTCGCCGGCATGATACAGATCGTGCGCGATCAGGATGCGAATGAGGACGCGCGTGGGCAGGCGATCGCCCCAATTGGCGAGCCGTTCGCGATCCAGCTCTGAGTCGTCTTGCAGATTGCGCACAGACTCAAGCCAGCGGCGGTGACCCTCCGTCAGCCAGGCGAGCAGCTCCGGGCGGGGACGCGAGCGTGCGCCGCCGTCCGGGACCAGGGGAGGCTGGTCGCCGCGCAGGGCGGCGGAGCCGAAGGCGTAATCTTCATACATCCATTTCGACCAGCCCACGTGCTCGAGGATATCCGCGATCGACCGGCCGCCGCCCGGCGGGAGCGCGGTCCAATCCGCGTCGGAGAGATCGCTCAGATTGGCCAGCAGAGATTGATCGGGATCGCCCTCGAACGCGTCGCGGATCAGCCAGGCCAGCGTGCCGATGGCGGTGCGGGAGTTGGCAGGCGCCGTCATGTCAATACAATCCGACGAACCAGGCCGTGCCCCACGCATTGATCAGCACGGACAGCACGATCAAGCCCTTTAGAAGGATGGACGGCCGCTCTCTCAACCCGGCGGCGAGCCAGACCAGCAGCGCCGGAACCATATACAGATTGAAAGCCGCAGCGAATAGGAT
>DASXQN010000282.1:0-6693 GCA_036507155.1 Anaerolineales bacterium | reverse complement strand
GAGAGGAGCCGCGACTCCAAAAGGAGGACCGTCTCGACGGCCGGTGCCTCCGGCGCGTTCCCGGGGCCGACGCGCCTCTCCCCTCTCCCCTTGGGAGAGGGGCCGGGGGTGAGGGGGGCTGGCCCAGCGCAGCCGACCTCGATCGCGTCGCACCGGATCACCTCGTCTATCTCACCGCCAAGTCGCTGCATGCCGCGTGGGTGAACAGCGCCGCGTTGCGAATGGCGGGTGTCGGCGCGGGTAGCCCCGATCCGGAAAATGGGAAGATCCAGCGCGACCCATCCGGCCGCCCGACGGGTATCCTCTTGGAAAGCGCCATGAGACTGGTGGAGGACAAGCTGCCTCAACCGCATCCGGACCGGATCGCGGCCGCCATGGAAAAAGCGCAACCCGTGCTATGGCGTATGGGTCTGACCGGCCTGCACGATTTCGATCGGCGCGATTCGTTCGTCGCGCTGCAAAGCCTGCACGCGCAGAACAAACTCAGATTGCGCATCACCAAGAACATCCCGGTCGAGAGCCTTGAGCACGCGGCAGCGCTCGGCTTGCGCACCGGCTTCGGCGACGACTGGCTGCGCATCGGCTCAGTCAAGGCTTTCATGGACGGCGCCCTCGGTCCGCAGACCGCCGCAATGATCCAACCGTACGCGGGCCAGCCCGCGAACCGCGGCATTCTCAACATGGATGCGGAGCAGCTCTTCGAACACGGCCGCCGCGCCGCGGACTCCGGCCTGGGCATGACCGTGCACGCGATCGGCGATCGCGCCAATCACGAGGTGCTCAACGCGTACCAGCAATTGCGTGGTTATGAAGCCGAGCAGGGACTGCCGCACCTGCGTCATCGCATCGAGCATGTCCAGGTGCTGCATCCCGATGACACCGCGCGGTTGGCAGAGTTGAATGTAGTTGCGTCGATGCAGCCGATCCACGCCACCTCCGATATGCTGGCGGCCGACCGCTTCTGGGGGGACCGCTCGGCGCACGCGTACGCATGGCGCACGCAACTCGACCGCGGCGCGCGGCTGGCCTTCGGATCGGACGCACCGGTCGAATCGCCCAACCCGTTCTGGGGGCTGCACGCCGCGCACACGCGCCGGCGCGCGGACGGTTCGCCCGGCCCTGACGGCTGGTACCCCGCCGAGAAGTTGACCCTGGCTGAGGCGTTGGAAGCCTACACCGTGGGCCCGGCCTATGCGGCCTACGCGGAGCATCGGATGGGACGCCTCGCGCCCGGTTACCTGGCGGATCTGATCGTGCTCGCGCAGGATCCGTTTGCCTGCGATCCAGACGAACTGTTGAAAATGGAATCGGCCGCTACCATGGTCGGTGGAGAATGGGTTTGGACGAGTTTATGACCACGCCGCGTCAACAGCTGACGCCAGAGATGCTTGTCTCCAGGCTGGGCGATTACCTCGTTCAGCATGGGCATATCACCGACGGACAGTTGAAAGCGGCGCTCGTCTATCAACAGGAGCAGGTGGCGTTGGGCAAAACGTCCTTGCTCGGCCAGGCGCTGCTCGATTTGAAGTTGATCGACCGTGCCGCGCTCGACCAGGCCGTGACCGAGCAGATCATCCAACTGCGTTCCGCGCTGGAAGCTGCCAACCGCAACCTGGAACGCCGCGTGCAGGAACGCACCGCCGAATTGCAATCCGCGCTCGAGCGCCTGTCCGAACTCAGCCAGATGAAGGCGAATTTCATCGCCAATGTTTCGCACGAGCTGCGCACACCGCTGACCCATATCATCGGATACCTGGAACTTCTGGTGACCGACTCGCTCGGCTCCACCACGCACGAGCAGAAACACGCGCTGGAGGTCAGCCAGCGCTCGGCCGAAAGGCTGGGAGATATCATCGAGGACCTGATCATGTTCTCGCTGGCCTCGCGCGGCGAGATGAGCATGAAGCTGCAGCCGCTCGATATCGGCGGACTGGTCAGCACGGCGGTCAAGGCCGCCGCGCAAAAGGCGCAGGCGCGCGGCGTAACGATCCACACCGTGACCGACGACGCCATCCCGCGCGTGCAAGCCGATCCGCAGAAGATCGGCTGGGCGCTGAGCCAGCTCCTCGATAACGCGATCAAATTCACCCCGTCGGGGGGACGCGTGGTGGCGAACGTCAAGATCGAGGCCGCCAACCTGGTCATGGTCTCGGTTGTGGATACCGGCATCGGCATCCCCGCCAACCGCATGGACGAGATCTTCGAACCGTTCCATCAACTGGACGCCTCCTCGACGCGCCGTTACGGCGGCACCGGGTTGGGGCTGTCGCTTGTGCGGCAGATCATTGAGGCGCACGGTTCGCTGTTGGATGTGCAGTCCCTGCAGGGGCGCGGCTCCACGTTCCGCTTCCCGCTGCTGGCCGTGGCAGAAACCAAGTAAACGTGGACCCCCAGACGCTCGAGGTCCTGCATGCAGTCTTCCAATCCGTGGATCAACAGTCGGATTGGAAACTCGCTCTGGACGCGCTCCTGGCATCTATGCGGCATCAGTTCGTATACGATAACGTCGCCGTGTACATGCTGGATCCCGAGACGCGCGGCGTGGAGGTCGCATATGCCCGCGCGGTCGGACGCGGGAAGACCGGCGAGGCGGACGTGGCCTGGGGGCAGGGGATCGCCAGCCAGGTCATCGAGAAGAAGCACTACATCGTGAAGGAGCCCAGCAAAAACCCGGTCGGCACTGACCGCCTGTCGCGCGAGCATTTCCTGGGCCTGCCTGTCCACGTCGGGACGCGCATGAGCGGCGCGCTGGTCTTCGTGCGCTTTGGCGGCCCGGAGTTCCAGATCGAACAGATCTGGCTGGGCGGCCTGATGGCTTCCTGGACCGCATTCCTGATCGAGCGCGGCGCCCTGCAGGCCGCCCGCTCCGAGCTCGAATCGGTCCAGCGGCAGATGCGCCTGCAGGATGACTTCGTCTCGACCATTTCGCACGAGCTCCGCACGCCGCTGGGTTTCATCAAGGGCTACACCACCAGCCTGCTGCGCGAGGACACCGCCTGGGACGCGGTCACCCAGCACGAATTCCTGAACATCATTGACGAGGAGGCCGACCGCCTGCGCGACCTGATCGAGAACATGCTCGAATCGGCGCGGCTGCAGAGCAATACGCTGCAGTTCAAGTTCCAGCCGCTGCGCCTGGACGCGTTGATCCGCGATGTGACCGTGCGCGTTCGCACGCATCATCCCGATGTCGAGGTCTCCTTACATTTCGCCGACGTCCCCTCCATTCAGGGCGACAGCATGCGCCTCTCGCAGGTGTTCGAGAACCTGTTCAGCAACGCGATCAAGTATGCGCCGGGTTCGAAGCTGATGATCACGCTGCGAAAAGAGGACAACTATCTGCGCGTCGGCTTCAGGGATTACGGGCCGGGCATCCCGGAGGATTACATCCCGTTTGTTTTCGAGCGTTTTTACCGCGTGCCCGGCGAGCGTTCGGTTACGGGCACGGGACTCGGGCTGTATATTTGCAAGCAAATTATTCTTGTACATCATGGTAAGATTTGGGCAGAATCTGTGTTGGACGAGGGCACGACCTTTAACATTCAACTGCCGGTCGACTCGCTGCCCTGAATTATCGATGGAGGCAACATGTCCAAACGTATTCTGATCGTGGATGACGAACCTCGTTATCTACGCCTGCTGGAAGCCAATCTGCGCACCGAGAGCTATGAGGTGGTCACCGCTCAGGACGGTGTGCAGGCGCTGGATGTTTTCTCTTCACAGCCGATCGACCTGGTGCTGCTGGACGTCATGATGCCGCGCCTCGACGGCTTTGCCACCTGCCAGCGCATCCGCGAATTCTCGAACGTACCCATTATCATCCTGACCGCCAAGGGCGAGGAGCAGGATCGCGTGCGCGGGCTCGACATGGGCGCGGACGACTACATGGTCAAGCCCTTCTCCGCCACGGAATTGTTGGCGCGTGTGCGTGCCGTACTGCGCCGCGCTCAGATCCCGGTGGAAGCCGGCCAGGCGCGTTTCTTCACCCACAACAATCTCAAGATCGATTTCGCCCGCGCCGAGGTCTGGTGCGCGGAGGAAGCCATTTCGCTCTCCGCCACAGAGTACAGGCTTCTGCTCCAGTTTGCGCACAATATCGGCAAGGTTTTGAGTTCGGAAGAACTGCTTACCAGCGTGTGGGGGCCCGAATACAAGACCGATAAGGAGATTTTGTGGGTCAGCATTGCCCGGCTGCGACAGAAGCTGGAGGAAGACGCCCACAATCCCCGGCACATCGTCACCCGCTCAGGGTTGGGGTATTTGATGCCGCCAGATGAGGCTTGATGGCCGGATCTGCATCCATGGCCGGTAAGAAGATCCTGATCGTGGATACCGATGTTGCCAGCCGCAACTTTATTGCGCGCACGCTGCAGCAACAGCATCACGAAGTCATCCAGGTGGGCACCGCCAAGGAAGGCCTGATCCTCGCTTGGCGCGACCGCCCCGACCTGATCATCATTGAGCCGGCCATGCCGGACTTGAAGGGGGAAGAGTTTGCGATCAAACTGCGCCAGGACCCGCGCACCGCACGCCTGCCATTGATCGCCCTCAGCGCCGAGCAATCGCCGGCCCGCCAAAAAGCCTGCATGGAGGCGGGCTTCAACGAATACATCCTCAAATCCGGCCAGGCCATCTCGAGGTTGATGGATGCCATCAACGGGCTGCTCGGGCTGACCCTGGGCGGCCTCAAAGAGGGCGGTCTGATGATCGTGTTCCTGAGCGCCAAGGGCGGCGTCGGAACCTCCTCGCTGTGCGCCAACATTGCCATGAACATCGCCGCGCTCGACAACGAGGCGAAACTGGTTGTGGCAGATATGGTCCTGCCGATCGGTTCGATCGCGCACATCGTCGGCTACGAGGAAGCCGAGAACGTGGTCACGGTGGCGGCCCTCACGCAGGGACAGACCGACAGCAATTACTTTCGCGAGAATCTGTCCCGCGTGCCGAACTGGGGGTTCCATGTATTGGCCGGCTCCCCGGATCCGGAGAGCGCCAATGAACTGCAGGGCGGCCGGATCGGCGACATCGTCCGCTCCTTGAAGTCCGGCTTCGATTATGTCGTGGTGGATCTGGGCCGCTCACTTTCTCGCATCAGCCTGCCGATCATCAAGGGCGCCGATCTGCTGGTGCTGGTGGTCAGTACCGACCTCGGTACGATCGCGCCGACCAAGGTCCTGTTGGATTACCTGCGGGCCGAGGGCCTGGAGAATCCTTCGATCTACGTGATCTTGAATCGCGCCGTGGGCCTGGAGGGGCTGACCAAGCCCGAGGCTCAGAAGATCCTGGGCCTCGAGATCAAGAAAGCGCTTCCTTACGTGGGCGGACACGTGGCCATGTCGAACAACCAACACCAGCCGTACTCACTGAAATTTCCGGGCGACGCTGCCACGATCATGTTCAACGACATCGCCAGGGACATCGTGGAGCTGGCGGGCAGGCGCCGTGCAGAGTAGGAGATCCATATGAGCTTCGAATATGATGAGAAGGGCAAGATCTTTACCGACGTGGTGCAGAAGTACTCGGTGGATGCGCTTATTCAAACCACCACTCACCTGATCCGCGGGCACATCCATGTACCCCGCTCCGAACGGGTCAAGAACGAACTCGATCGCGATGAGCTGTTCCTGGCAGTCACGGATGCCAGTGTCCTCGGCGCAGACGGAAAGCCCATTCATGAAGCCGCGTTCCTTGCCGTGCGCCGCACTCAGATCGTCTGGCTGATCCCGCAGGAAAACCGCGAGGCCAGCTCATGACCAAGCCAGCGGCCGCTTCGCCGCGCCTGACCGCGGCCGACCTTGACAAGTTGAAGCACTACATGATCGAGAACATCGCGCGCGTCCTGGAAGGCGAATCGCTACCCATGGAGAATCGGCGCAGCCTGGTGTCGCAACGGCTGGCCGGCGTTTACGAGCAGACCAAGCTGCAGCTGCCTGACGACGTGCGCAACCAGCTTTTCAAGGATGTGCTGGACGAATTGCTCGGCTACGGCCCGATCCAGCCGCTCCTGGAGGACGACGAGATCAGCGAGATCATGGTGAACGGACCGAAGAAGGTGTATATCGAGAAGGGCGGCCAACTGGTCAAGACGCCGATCACCTTCGAAGACGACGCACACGTCATCCGCGTCATCGAACGCATCGTCCTGCCCCTCGGCCGGCGCATCGACGCGGACAACGCCACCGTGGATGCGCGTCTCCCGGACGGCTCGCGCGTCAACGCGGTCATCCCGCCCGTGGCGATCGACGGCCCCTCGCTCACGATCCGCAAATTCCGTAAACACAAACTGTCCATGCAGCAGTTGATCGAATACAACTCGATCTCGCCGGGCATGAGCGAATTCCTGCGCGCCTGCGTGCTGGCGCGTCTCAACATCGTCGTCTCCGGTGGCACGGGCACTGGCAAGACAGTGCTGTTGAACGCGCTCTCCAGCTACATCCCCGAGAGCGAACGCATCGTCACCATCGAGGACGCGGCCGAATTGCAGTTGCAGCAGGACCATATCATGCGCATGGAGACGCGGCCGCCCAATTCAGACGGCCAGGGCGAGCGATCGGTGCGTGACCTGGTGCGCAATGCCCTGCGTATGCGGCCGGACCGAATCGTGGTGGGCGAGGTACGCGGCGGCGAGGCGTTGGATATGCTGCAAGCCATGAACACCGGGCATGACGGCTCCCTCACCACTCTGCACTCCAA
>DASXQN010000281.1:0-2675 GCA_036507155.1 Anaerolineales bacterium | reverse complement strand
TTCCAGGCGCGGTGCGCCGCCATCAAATACCGCGGGATCACACTGGTTTCCTGAATCCACTGCTTCGCAAGTTCCGAGCGGATGAGCGGTTTCAACTCTCGCAAACGCTGTTTCGCCGCGGCATTGACGTCCGGAGTATCTGCATTGCGCATCACCATGCGCGCGCTCGTCAGCGCGCCGTAGAGCGCGTAATAGTCAGAGGTGGGAATGGGGTCGAGCTTGTGATCGTGGCAGCGCGCGCAGGCAACGGTAAGCCCTTGAAAGGCTTTCCCGAGGGTATCGATCTGATTGTCCACGACGTCCGTGCGTATTTGCCGGAAACGAATGCAATCGTCGTGGCCTAGTTCTCCTAAGCGCAAAAACGATGTTCCAATGATCGACTCGTTGATCCCTTCTTTGGCGTTGATCCGCGGCTTTTGGAGCAAATCACCGGCAAGATGTTCGCGAATGAGCTGATCGTAAGGAACGTCCTGATTGAATGCGCGGATCAGGTAGTCCCGATAAAGCCAGGCGCCTTTGATCTCGTAGTTCCAGTCGTTGCCGAAGGTCTCGGCGAAGCGCATGACGTCCATCCAGTGACGAGCCCAGCGTTCGCCGAAATGAGGTGACGCCAGGAGGCGATCAACAAGTCTTGCATAAGCCTCGGGCGACGCGTCGCGCACGAAGAGATCCACTTCGAGGGGCGTGGGTGGAAGTCCGGTAAGCACCAGGCTAACCCTGCGGACAAGAGTTTGCCGGTCGGCAGGCTCTGCGGGTTTGAGTCCCGCGTTGCTGAGGGCAGCGCGGACAAAGGAATCGACAGGATGAACCGCATTCGCCGGTCCCCCCTCTTTTTCCGGGAGGGTCAGGGGGAGGAGGCGATTTATTGGCTGAAACGCCCAGTGCTCTTTCTTGATCTTTTCGTAGAAGCCCGGAGCTGCGGCAGATGAAACAGCGCTGCCAGACGGAAAAGGCGCTCCCAGGCTGATCCATTTCTCGATGGCGGCAATTTCCTCTGGCGTCAGCTTTGAGCCCATCGGCATCTTCAAACCCTCATGCCTGACGGCCTTTGCAAGCAGGCTGAGAGTCGCGTCGCCTGGAATGATCGCGGGTCCACGCTTGCCGCCTTTCAGCAGTGACGCGCGAGAATCGACCCGCAGCTCGGAGAACTGCTGGTCTTGGCCGTGACACGAGATGCATTGCTTCACGAGCAACGGACGGATTTGCTTCTCAAAGAATTCAATCGAGACCGCGTCAGGTTTGGGATCTTCGGTTGCGGACGCGGGTAAAGACGTTGCCGCCAGAATTGAGCAGGCTACGAGCAGGCACCTGATGATGACATGTGAACCATTCATAGCGATTTCGTTGATGACCCGGCGCTTCAGGGTTTCCCTTCCGATGAGTAAAGTCCTCGATCGCGATGGTACGTAAATAGGGTACGAGCTTCCGAGCACTGGATTCAACTGATATTATTGAATTGGAACCGCCGATGAACGCCGATTCACGCCGATGGATCCGATGACAATCGGCGTCCAACGGCGTGAATCGGCGGTTCTTACTTGCTGGGTAACATGGTAGCCTGTCGCCATGCCGACCGTATTGGCGTTGATGGCGCATCCCGATGATATCGAATTCCTGTGCGCGGGAACACTGGTTCTGCTCCAGCGGGCGGGATACTCCGTGCGCATGGCGACAATGACAGCGGGCGACCAGGGCTCGATGACGCTCGCGCGAGACCGCATTTCGCGGATCCGTCTTGCCGAAGCGCGGGCCTCGGCGAAGATCCTCGGAGCAAAATACACGTGTCTGGGATTTCGCGATCTTACGATCTTCTGCAGCGAACCGGCGAAGCGCCGGGTCACGGAACTGATCCGCAAGATGAAGCCGGATCTCCTGATCTCGCACTCACCCGACGACTACATGGCCGATCACGTGGAGACATCAAAGCTAGCTCGCGAAGCGGCCTTTGCCTCGACGGTGCCGAACTGGCGCGCCGGCCGCTCGAGGCCGTTGGCTGCGATCCCTGCGATCCTGTACGCGGATCCGGTTGAAACTGTCGATATGTACGGGCGCCGCGCGCCCGCGCATCGGCTTGTCGACATTTCGGACGTGATTTCGATCAAGGAGCGCATGCTTGCCTGTCATGAGTCCCAGCGAACGTGGCTGCGCGCGCAGCACGGAGAAGATGAGTACCTCCTGTCGATGAAACGATGGTCGGCCGAGCGCGGCCGGGAAGCGGGCGTCGAGTATGCGGAGGGCTTTCGGCGTCATCTCGGCCACGGTTTCCCGAAAACCGATCACCTTAGCGACGCCCTGGGAGACCGGGTAATGCGGATTCCTGTTCAGCTCTGACCTGTTTTTAACCGAGAGGCAAGTCCCTCACTCGAAGTCCATATCCGCGTGCCGCTATGCACTGCCTCTTGTCAGCCGAAACGAACAATTCCGCGGACCACTCTGCGGCGCAAGCAACATGCATTGAATCTGAAGATCGGAGGGGCCAGCGCTCGAGTAATTCAACGGCACGCGCAATTACTCTGTCCGTGATGTTGACAACGCTGGAATCCTCGATGTCCTCGAACAGCATCTGCTTGGCCTTCGAGTATTGCCGCTGCGAAAGCTTCCCCTCGCGGCGGCGTCTACAGAGCGCAGAAATGATTTCCGAAAGGGAAATTATGGCAACGCCTAAGGACGATGCA
>DASXQN010000280.1:0-8502 GCA_036507155.1 Anaerolineales bacterium | reverse complement strand
GACCCAGGCTGCACGGGCTCGAGAACTATCCGTCTGCCGGCCCCGCGCTGGTGGTATTCAATCATCTGGGGGACGCCGACACCGCCTTGCTGCTCGCCACCCTGCCCGCGCCTCCGGATGCGCTCGGAAAGATCGAACTGTATTCCTTTCCCATTCTTGGAAAGTTGATCGACTGGTATGGGATCATCTGGCTGCACCGTGGGATCCCGGATCGACGCGCCCTGCGTGCGGCCCGCGCCGGACTGACGGATGGGCGCATAATCCTGATCGCGCCCGAGGGGCGCTACACCCGGATCGGCGGCCTCGAACCCGGCGGCAACGGCGCGGCCTTCCTGGCCCTGCAGTCGGACGTGCCGCTCGTGCCGGTGGCGCTGACCGGTACGCGCAACGCCGATGTTTACGGGAAAATGCGAAGGCTGCGGCGCGCGCCGGTCACGCTGACAGTGGGCGCCCCGTTCCGGTTGGCGCGCCAAGCCGATCGTCAGCGCGCGCTGCGGGAGGGGACCGAGCAGATCATGCAGCGGCTCGCAGACCTGCTTCCGGCGGAGTATCGCGGCACGTATCCTCAGTCCTGATCGAGTTGTCTGGTTGTGCGAGAGGTCGCGCCGCGAAGTCCCTCGCGAAGCATCCCGAGCGAAGCGAGCGGGCGAAGGGGGATCAGTACCGACGCCGGACTTAACAACGGTCTTGTAAGTGTGCCCGCCCGGTCGAAAGGCTATAATTTACGGCACGCGGGCATGACTTTCCTCATTGAATCCTTCGCCAGCCTCGTGCCATTTGCCGAACTGTCCCTGCTAAGTTGGCTGGCGTGGCTGCTCGTGTTCGGCGTGCTGGCAACCCTTTTATGGCGCCGCCTGCGCAGCCGCCCGGCACTCACCCACCGTCAACTTAAATCCATCCTCGATTCCACCCCGGATCCGGTGTTGGTCGCCGACGATCGCAACCGGCTCCTGCTCAGTAACCGCGCCGCCGGGCGGGCGCTGGGACTCAAATCGGGACACAACGGCCGTCAGACCACGCAGGAGCTCCTCAAGCAACGGGTCTTGTTCGATCTCTTGCAGGCCTCTTCACCGGAAGAACAATCGGCCGAGATCGAGCTGCCGGACGGTCGCATTTATCTGGCTACTGCCTCCACGATGGAAGTGGACGGCCGACCAGCGGGCCGCGTCTGCATCCTGCGCGACGTGACGCATTTCAAGGAACTGGATGCGTTGAAATCCGATTTTGTCGCGACGGTGAGCCATGACCTGCGTTCACCGCTTTCCCTGATGCGGGGCTACACGAGCATGCTGGGCACCGTCGGTGAACTCAACGATCAACAACGCGAGTATGTCAACAAGATTATTGTGGGCGTGGAGAACATGTCCCATCTGGTGAACAACTTGCTCGATCTGGGACGCATCGAGGCCGGTGTGGGGCTGACGGTGGAACACGTCGGCGTGTTGGATATCCTGCAGCGCGTGACCGGCGCTCTTCAGCACCGGGCGGTCGAGAAAGACATCACGCTCACGATCGAGATGCCGAAAGACATGCCGCACGCGGTGGAAGCGGACGGTGCGCTGCTCGATCAGGCGCTGTACAACCTGGTGGAGAATGCCATCAAATACACACCGCAGGGCGGGCAAGTGCGGGTCACCACGCATTCCACAGCCGAGAGCGTCACGTTCGAGATCATCGACAGCGGCGTGGGCATCGCGCCGGAGCATGCAGCCCGCCTGTTCGAGAAGTTCTATCGCAGCCCGCAGCGCGAAACACGCGCCGAGTACGGCACCGGTCTGGGACTCGCGATCGTACGCTCGATCGCCGGCCGGCACGCCGGTCAGGTTTGGGTTGAAAGCCAGCCCGGGAGGGGCAGCCATTTTTTTCTGAAGGTGCCGTTGTCGCACCCGCAGCCCGGAGCGGCGACATGAGCTGGAGCGTGGGCGCCTCTTACTTGAACGGGGCATGGTAAATGCCTGGATTTGGACTATAATACGGCCCGTTTGCCCTCGCTGGCGGAGGGCTTATATTTTTGTCTGTAGAAGATCGAATGATTGACCCGGAAGACGACACGCAAACTTCGATCATAGAGCGCACGGCGGACTACAAGCCGCCGCGCAGCCTGCGCGCCTGGCTGATCGGCCGTCCGCTCCAAACCGCGGACGCGCCGCACGAGACGATCGGCAAGGCAGTCGGCCTGGCGGTGTTCGCGTCGGACGCGTTGTCCTCCACCGCCTATGCCACACAGGAGATCCTGGTCATCCTGGCGGCGGCCGGGACGCTGGCTTTCGGCTATGTATTTCCGATCGCCATGGTCATCGTCGGCCTGCTGGCGATCGTCACGTTCTCCTATGTGCAGATCATTCATACCTATCCCGACGGCGGCGGCGCCTACGTCGTGGCGCGCGACAACCTCGGGCAGGTGGCGGCGTTGATAGCCGCAGCTTCGCTGCTGATCGACTATATCCTCACGGTTTCGGTTTCGATTTCATCCGGTGTGGCCCAGATCGTTTCCGCGTTCCCGCAGCTCTTCGCAAACCGTGTTCCGCTGGCGATCGGGCTGGTCTTCATTGTCATGTTCATTAATTTGCGCGGCGTGCGAGAATCCGGCGCGGCCTTTGCGTCGTTGAACTACTTCTTCATAATTATGATGAGCTTCATGGTGGGGAGCGGCTTGCTCCGCTACTATCTTGGCACGCTGGGCGTGGTCGGGAATCTACCGCATTCCGATTATTTAACGGGCGTGGCCGCCATTACGCCCTTCCTGCTCCTGCATGCGTTTGCCAGTGGTACCGCAGCGCTCACCGGCGTCGAGGCCATCTCCAACGGCATCACCGCTTTCAAGCAACCGCGCAGCCGGAACGCGGCCATCACGCTGGTGTGGATGGCCTGTATCCTGGCTACGCTGTTTCTTGCGATTTCATTTCTCACCAGCCGGATCGGTGCGCTGCCGTCCGAGCAGGAAACGGTGATCTCGCAGTTGGCGCGCACAATCTTCCCCGAGGGCAGCCTGCTTTACATCCTCTCGATCGCGGCCACCACGGTCATCCTGGTGATCGCCGCCAACACGGCCTTTGCCGGTTTCCCGCGCCTCAGCGCGCTGGCCGCCAAGGATGGCTATCTGCCCCGGCAGTTAACCTATCGCGGAAGCCGCCTCGTATACTCGCGCGGCATCGTGGCCCTGGCCTTGATTGCCTCGCTGCTGATCGTAATCTTTCAAGCCAGTGTGACACGCCTGATCCCGTTGTATGCCATCGGGGTCTTCATGTCTTTCACGCTCTCCCAGGCAGGCATGGCGCGGCGCTGGTGGAAGACCGGCCGCTTGAAGCCCGGGCAGACGGTCGTCGAACGCGGCTCGGAGCTGCACTACGAGAAGAACTGGTTCTTCAAGATGACCGTCAATGGGGTCGGCGCGCTGTGTACGGCGGTCGTCATGGTGGTCTTTTCGGTGACGAAATTTCACGACGGCGCGTACGTCGTCCTGCTCCTGATCCCGGTGCTGGTCTGGATCTTTTTGCTGATCCACCGTCACTATGCCCGCCTGGCCAGGGAGCTTTCACTGGATAATTTCGGGGTCATCCCGCCGCATACGATCCGGCACCGCGTGGTCATGCCGATCAGCAACGTGCATCAGGGGACGCTGGCTGCCCTGCGGTACGCGCGCATGTTGTCGGACGACGTGACCGCCATTCACGTCTCGATCGACCCGGTCGAATCCGACAAGGTGCGCAAAAAATGGGAAAAGTGGGGCGAGGGCGTGCGCATGCTGATCCTTGACTCACCCTACCGCCTCTTTCTGGAGCCCTTGCTGGATTACATCGCCGATCTGGAGGACCACCGTCAGCCCGGCGAGACGATCACGATCGTGGTGCCCGAATTCGTTTCACGGAATCGGTTGAGCGCCACGTTGCATACCAATACCGCCAACCTGCTGCGCAGCCAGCTGCGCAATCAACCGGGGATCGTGATCACCAATGTGCCGTACCAGGTTTCCGAGTCGGATAGCGAGTTAGGAGAAATATGAACTTCATTGTGATCGGATGCGGGCGCGTGGGCGCCGAACTGGCATTCAAACTCTATAAGCTTGGGCACAAGGTCACGGTGGTGGACGAGGACCGCGAATCCTTCAACCGCCTGGACACCGATTTTCGAGGTCGCGCCATCGAGGGCGAGGCCGTGGCGGCGGATACGCTCGAGCGCGCCGGCATCGAACAGGCCGACGGGATCGCGGTCGTCACGAACTCGGATACGCTCAACGCGGTGATCGGGCACGCAGCGCGGGCATATTACAAGGTCCCGCAAGTCATCGTCCGAAATTATGATCCGGCCCTGCGCGGCATGATGGAATCCTTCGGTCTGCAGTTGGTGAGCTCCACAGCCTGGGGCGCCGAGCGTATTCAGGAGCTGTTGCTGGATCCGTCCTTTCGGGCAGTGTTCTCGGCGGGCAACGGAGAAGTGGAACTGTACGAGATGCTCATCCCGGGCGTGTGGGAAGGCAAAACCATCGAGAGCCTGCTGCAGGGTTGCACCGAATGTGTGGTGGTGGCCCTCACGCGCGCCGGCCGCGCTGAAATTCCCCCGGTCGATAAATCTTTTCAGGCCGGCGACATCCTGTCGGTGAGCGCCACGCTTGAAGGTGTGGAATCGTTGCGCGCACGTCTGCAATCAAGTTCGGAGGCGTAGCCATGTATGTCTTTATTGCCGGCGGCGGCCGGACCGGCGCCCAGCTCGCCACCCATCTGCTCAACGAGAATTACCAGGTCCGCCTGATCGAAAACCGGCGCGAACTGCTGGCACGCCTGCATCGTGAACTGCCCACCGAGGTGATCTTCGAAGGTAACGCAACCGATCCGGATGTGCTGCGCAGCGCCGGCCTCGGCGAGGCGCATGCGCTGGTGGCCTGTACGAACGACGATGCGGCCAATCTGGTCATCTGTTATCTGGCCCGCACGATCTTCAACGTGCGCCGCACGATCGCCCGCGTCAATAACCCGCGCAGCGCCTGGTTGTTCGACGAGCATTTCCATGTGGATGTCAAGCTCGATCAGGCCAACGTGTTCGCGCACTTGATCCAGGAGGAGATGTCGCTCGGCGATATGATGACCCTGCTCAAGCTGCGACGCGGCCGTTATTCCCTCGTAGAGGAAAAGGTGCCGCCGGGCGCGCGGGCGGTGGGCGTGGCGCTCAAAGATCTCGGCCTGCCTGACGAATGCGTGGTCGCCGGGATCATCCGCAACGGCAAGATCATCCTGCCTCGCGGCAGCACGACCCTCAGCGAGGGCGATGAGGTGCTGGCAGTCACAGACGCCGAAGGGGCGCACCAGCTTTCGCACCTGCTCGAGCCGCCGAACCGTCCCGAACCGCACACGCACGAGAAACGGAAATAAACCTGCAGGCTCGGGAATCCCCGGGCAGCGGAAACAGGTTGAAGTCCGCGCGCGAAGCGCCTGATCCGCGAATCTACGCTTATTCTCGCGAATTGTCCCAAAAGTTCGCGTCAAATCGCGAGGATTCGCGGACTAAGAGTCCGCAGCCTGAATTGACCGAATCCGAAGCCTTACGGTATAATACCGCGCCAACCGAGCTGCTTTGTGCAGCTCGTGCGTACATCGTGCGGCCTGCCAGTTCCTTCGTAGGAATTTTCCGTAGCGGACATCCCCTATCGGGACTCGCAATCATCTCTAAGTAATGAGGAAGTACAATGCCCAAGCGAACGTATCAACCTAAGATCCGCCGCCGCGTGCGCGTGCACGGCTTTCGCGCGCGCATGGCCACGGCGGACGGCCGCGCGGTGCTGAAGCGCCGTCGATTGAAAGGCCGCAAACGCCTCGCCACCAAGTCCAACGAGCACGTCAAGCGGACGCGATGGTAGGCTGAGGACGGAGCCTGGGGCGCGGGGCGCACTCTGCCATCCTTGAGGCGCGGGTGAAACGAAAATTCCGCCTGACCCGGTCGGAGGACTTCCAGCGGGTGCGGCGGAATGGAAAGTCTCATGCCCATCCGCTTCTCGTGCTCATCGTCCGTCCCAACGATACCGCTGAGCTGCGCGTCGGCGTGGCCGCCGGTCGGACCGTGGGCAATGCGGTCCATCGCAACCGGGCCAAGCGATTGTTGCGCGAAGCGATGCGACCGATGCTCGCGACTCTCGCCTCCGGCTGGGACCTGGTCCTGATCGCCCGCCCGGGCCTCTCTAGCGCCTCCCTCGACCAAACCCGCGACGTTCTGCAGTCCCTCCTGCGCCGCGCCGGTCTTGCCACCCCTGGTGATGAATCCTGAATACCACCTGCACGATTATTCGAACGAACCGCGCCTGCGCGATCTGCCGCGCACGCCCGGCTACTGGCCGCGCCTGGCAGTGCTTGCGCTGATCCGTTTTTATCAAATGACCCTGTCGCGCGGTTTACCTGAAAATACCTGCCGCTTTTATCCCTCCTGTTCCCACTACGGATACCAGGCCGTGCATAAATACGGCGCGCTGAAGGGTTCGTTGATGGCCGGCTGGCGCATCCTGCGTTGCAATCCGTTCAACGCCGGCGGGTATGATCCAGTCCCCTAGGAGTCCAACCAGCATTGAACAAGAAACGTCTTAGCATAGTTATATTGCTCGCCTTCGGGGCACTGCTGCTGACCGCATGTGCGGGCGGAGGCGGGCGCGGCTCGAGCTGGCCCGGCCTCGCCGCGGACGGCCAGTACGCGTATCTGTCTGACGGCGGACAGGTGTACGGCGTGGATCTCAGCGACGGCTCGGAAGTCTGGCATTATCCTGCGAAGGCAAGCCCGCCGAAACTGGTCTTTTATGCCACGCCGGTGGTCTTGCCCGATGGCAGCATCCTGATCGGCAGCGCCGGCACTGACAGCTGCATGCACAAGATCGATCCTTCCACGATCAACGCGCAGGACAAGACCGCCGCAGGCACGTGTTTCTTCGACGGCGCGAAGGATCATTGGATTGCCGCGCCGCTGGTGATGGGCGATGTCATCTACGCGCCGAACAATGATGGCTTTCTGTATGTGATCGACGCGACCAAGGGCAGCCTGCTCTGGTCGTTGAATGTGGACGGCCATCTGTGGGCTACGCCCGTGAGCGACGGCAAGACCTTGTATCTCTCCTCGCTCGATCACAACTTGTATGCCGTGGACATTGAGCGCCGTGCAGTGATCTGGAAAACAAACCTGGGCGGATCGATCACGGGCTCGCCGGCCCTCAGCGAGGACGGCCAGACGCTGTTCGTCGGCTCCTTCGGCGCGCGCGTCTTCGCCCTCAACGCCCAGACCGGCACCGTTCTTTGGGATGCACAAACCGACGGTTGGGTGTGGGGCGGACCCGCAGTCCGCGAGGGAACCGTCTATGCTGCGGACCTCGAGGGCCAGGTTTACGCCATCGACGCTGAGACCGGAACAATCACGTGGACGGTCAAGCCCGTCTCGAGCGACTCGCCGAACCGGGCCATCACCGGCACACCGCTGATCACCGATCAGGGGATCATCATCGACACCGAGTCTGGGGAAGTATGCCGCGTGGATTTCGAAGGCAAGGCTGCCTGCATCGCAAAGCTTACCAAGGGAAAGGTCTACACGCCCGCCATTCCGGCCGGAGAGCTGATCCTGGTGGCGCCATTGCCCACCGGTGCGGAATTTTTCCTCTCGGCGTTCAGTCCGGACGGTGATTCCGTCTGGCATTTCACGCCCGAGAAATAAGAGGAACGCATGTCACCCTGGGAATTACTGATTATCCAACCGATGACCAACATCCTGTTGTTCATCTACGATCTGATCGGGCACAACTTCGGCCTGGCGATCATCCTGTTCACGATCTTCATCCGCGCCATCACCTGGCCGCTCAACGCGTCGCAAATGAAGGGCGCCCAGGCCATGCAGGCATTCCAGAATGACAAGGACTGGCAGGCTGCGCAAAAAAAATATGCCAAGGACCGCGAGAAGTTGGCGCAGGAGCAGATGCGCATCTATAAGGAGAAGGGCATCAATCCCTTCAGCTCCTGCCTGCCCACGTTGATCCAGTTCCCGATCATCATCGGCTTGTACCAGTGCATTAACCGTGCTCTGGCTACCACGCCATTGGGGCTGCTGCAGCTCGGCCGCTCCATCTATCCGTTCCTGAATGTCGAAAACATCATCCCGCTCAACAGCAAATTCCTGTGGATGGATCTGGGCCGGCCTGAAGCGGTTGCGCTGTTTGGGTTTGCGGTGCCCACGCTGGCCATCATCGTTGCGATCACCACGTACATGCAGTCCAAGCTGACCATGCCTGCCAACCCCAGCGGAAATCCGAACGACCAAAGCGCGGCCATGGGCAACATGATGAGCATCTACATGCCGCTGCTGCTGGGCTACTTCGCCCTCACATTTGCTTCAGGGCTCTCGATCTACTTCATCACAAGCAACCTGCTGGGTGTCATCCAGTACGGCGTGACGGGCAAAGCCAACTGGCGCAATCTGCTGCCCGGCGGCAACCGGCAGGCTGAGCCGGCCCGCACGAAATAGGGAGGTCACATGAGCGAGAGA
>DASXQN010000279.1:0-2867 GCA_036507155.1 Anaerolineales bacterium | reverse complement strand
GTAAAGCTCCTGGAAGCCATCCGTGTCCATGCCCTTGACCGCGCCGCTGATGGTGTCCACCAGCTTATCGGATATCGTCTGGAACACCCGCACGGTCGTGTACTGATAGAACCAGTAGTAGCTGGCCATGAACACCGGGGTAAAAATCAGGATAAAACCTATCCAGATCTTCACGCGCAGGCTGACATAACGCTTGTTCGTGCGATCCATTGCTGCTTCCATTGCAACCTCCTAGGAGAGTACGGGGATCGAGTCCAGCACCGCCTGGACCTGCGGATGCTCAACCGGCAAACCGTAATGATCGGCGAGAAAGGCCAGGGAAAAATCCGAGATCATTTCGTTCGAACATCTTTCAAGCTGTAACGCCGGATCGGGCAGGAAGCCAAGGGCCATCGGGGAAAACCGGATCTGAGAGAGCTCCGCGGGACTGTGACCCTGTTCCGGCGGAAAGATCGGCTCCACGTATTTTACCGGCAGTTCCAGGGCGCCGTGTTTCCGGTAATGCTGCATCAATTTCGGGGATTCCACTTCGTTTGCAATGCCGAGCGCAGGCAGATCGCCAACAGCGCGCGCATCCGCAATGATCTGATCAAGGCAGGCGTTCACCAGGAAAATCGAGAGCCGCTGCCCACCGACAACCTGGCCGCGATAGGCGGGGTCCACTGCGAGCGCGTGCGCCAGCCCCACGTGGCGATCGCGCACATAGCGAAAAGTGCGCAGGCCGGCGGGTTGACCATCCACCTCGACCAGCCAGTAATGCACGATGTGTCCGGCGCGGCGTTCCGCCCCGAAAGCTGCCCGCCGCCGCATGCGCGGCACATAGTGCGCGTATTGCGGAAAAAGCCGCGCATACAGCGTCAGCAGGGCTTCCACACGCCGCGAATCGCCGGAGCCCAGCAGCGACCAGATCTCCACGCTCCCGTCCTTGAGAACGAGGTCAGCCGACATTACTTGCCCTCGTCCGAAAAATCAAGCTTATCGAGCACGCCGGAGGAGCCGCGCGTCCGACGTTTGAGCTGCCAGTTCAACATGCTCTCGTCGTAGGTCTTGCGGACGCGAAACGCCGCCCAGATCGCCAGCACTGCCAGGACCACGCCGGCGCCGAGATAGACGAGCACATACAGATCGCGCTGCCAGGCGAGACCCAGGCCGGCTGCGATGATCCCGAATGTGAGCAGGCTCCCCACGATCGTTCCCAGGGATGGCAGGTAACTGTCGATGAACATGCTCACCCGCCCGCGCCTTTCATTGGGCACCATCGCCTGAAAGGCTTTGCGGTTCGACAGATCGATCGTGTCATAGGTGACGCGTGCCACGCCCTGCGCGGCTGAACTGCTCCAGAAGCCGGGAATGAAAAAATTTGAAAGCGCGGCCCCGAACATCACGAACGGCTGGATCAGAAAACTATTCTTGAGGCTCAGCTTGTCGATGATGCGTCCGGCGAAGGCCTGAACGAAGATCGAACCGACGGCCATCAGAAGGTTGTAGTTGGCGTAAAAAGCCTGGAATCCGATACCGAGCGCCAGCTTTGCATCCGAGAGCGCGTCATACAGCAAAACCGTCATCACCGCGCCCGCGGCCAGCATCGCCAGCGCCAGATACGCAAAGGACGGAACGGTCTTGATGAAGTCCCAACCTTCGGAAAAGGTCTCCCTCATCGAAATGCCCGTGCGCGTCGCGCTGACGATGCGGACCTTGCGAAGTCCGAGGTAAGCTATTACGAAACCGGCAAAGAAAATGATGGCGTTCAGAAACAGCAGTCTCACCGGACCGAATTGGGCGCGCGCATCCAACCCGGCCACGCCCAGGCCGACGATCGTCCCCACAAACGCGAAGTTGCCGATGATCGGGAAAAGGCGCCGTCCTGCGGCCGGGTGAAAAATGTCGTTGACCAGGATCCAAAAGACAACCGGAAAAAAACGCCACTGCTGGTCGTTGAGCAGGTAGATCAGCGAGTACGCGATGGACAGCGGGAATGATTTGAAGAGGAAGGCCAGAGGCAGGAGCGCATACAAGCCCGTAAAGATAAGCAATACGGCCATCATCAACTTGATGCGGTCAAAGCGGTCGACGACCAGCGACTGCAGCCCGGTCGCCAGGATGAGCAACACCATGTCGACCGCCCACACCAGCAGGATGTACTGATCCTTGACCTGGCTGAGAAAGCCGCTGACCGATATCACCTTGGTGATGCCCATGGCGGTGTAATTCACGAACAGGACAGCACCTAAGGCCAAAACCAGGCCCATTTCGCCTGGCCTGAATCGGAATAGCTGCGTGAGTTTATCTTTCATGCGGTTTTCGCCGAGTTGTTTCCCTTTGATGCGGAGCGATTATAGTATGAATTGAGGCTGCCATAACCTTGCAGTAGCCGTATAAAACGCGCGGCCGCGGCGCACTTAAGTCAGTTGCCGGACAGCGGCCAAACGGGTTGGCGCGACCGCTGCCGGTCGAGACTTCGACCCCGCCGGCGGCGACTGCGCTTCGGCACTCCCTGTGGTCGCACCGCGGCGGATGGGCAAAAAAAACGGGACAGCAATTTGCTGTCCCGTTCATGTACCTGCAGTCCGCTTTCCGCACGCTGTGCTCTTTATTTGCTGCTCAATCCGATCAGGCTGACCTGTTCAAGGATGTGGCCCTCCATCGCCGCGACGACCTTCTCGTACGAGGTGTTTGTCTCCAGAGGCAGCATGCTGTCCAGCGCGTACAACGTAAATTCGTAACGATGCGTTCCACCCGGAGGGCAGGGTCCACCATAGCCGGGCTGGTAGAAGTAATTGCGGCCCTTCACGCCGATATCCGGTCCGCCGACGGTTTCAGGCAGCTCGGTCACGCCCGGAGGGACATTGAACTGCACCCAATGGATC
>DASXQN010000278.1:0-5529 GCA_036507155.1 Anaerolineales bacterium | reverse complement strand
CCGCAGTTGGTCATGAGCAAGTGCCGGCTCAATGTGACGGTAGGCAAGGGCGTGAAAGTAGGCATCCCACTGCCAGATGCCCACGTAATGGATCATGGAAGGTGTCATCGCCTCGCGCGTGGTGAAGAAGCGCGTCGAGATCAATCCGGCGCGCATGATCCACCAGGCATAATAGTATTGTGCGCGATACTGCGGTTCTACTTCGGGCGCGGCGGCAAACCACGCATCCCAGCGCAGCCGCGCGCCCTCCAGCGCGTGCTCCAGCGGGGGCAGCGAGCGATTGAATCCAAGCCGCGGGGTGAGATTCAGCATCACGACCGAGCCCGGCGCGGGGGCGAGCGTGAGACGGATGCGTTGTTCGATACCCTCGTTGAGCGGCTCGATCTCGTTTACCAAGACATTGGCATTGGTGGTGTACGCGATATTGCGACGGATATTGCCCGTCAACCGCAGGACGCCGCCGCGGCGATCCGTCTGCGCCTGATCCATCTTGGCCGTAAACGTGATCCCGCAGGGCTCGGCCGGCAGGACGAGCAGGAGCGTCTCTGCGTCGACAAAGATGAGCGTGAACGTCCCCACAATGGTGCGGAAATCCAGGCGGTGCGGATGCGTGACGAGCTCGAATTGGAGCGGACTGCCGGCCCCGTCCGTCAGCTGCCAATGGTCAATCAACGGAGGGCGCTGTCGATAGCTGGAGAGCTGCTGGTCCAGCTTAAACCAGCGTTCCGCCAGCCGAACCAACAGATGCTGCCCCTCGCGAAAGACCATCAAGCGCGAGCCGCGTTCGCTGAACGGGATCTGCTTCAGATTGATGCGATTCTTGAGAAAATCGAGATAGGGCGAATCAGTGATCATTGCCCTCGCCAAAGCAGTCGGCCAGCAAGGTTTGCAAATGCTGCTGCAGGATGGAGTAGGAGTAGTGACGCTTCGCAACCTGATAGTTGCGTTCCGCCATGCCATCGCTGAGGTTCTGATCTCCCAGCACCGCGCGGGTTTGCTTGAGCGTATCCTCCGTGATGAAGCCGTCAAACTCGATCACGCCGAACCCTTTGGGCTTGATGTCGATATCGTAGATCGAGTAATTGTTGACCACCAATGGGCGGCGAAAGTAGATGGCCTCGAGGAACGCGTTGCCAAAACCTTCGAGTGTGGAGGGATACGTCACCAGATCGGCGTGCGCATACACGTCCCAGAGCGTGTAGATCTTTCGCCCGTCCGGGGTCTTCCCGCGTTGATCCTGAATGATGTCCGAGACGAAAAGCACCGGCGTGCCGAGCAAGTCCGCAAACGCGCGCAATCGGTTCTCGTAGCTGTTGCCCTCGTCGCCCGAGGCGTGCGAAATCACCAGGCGCGCCTTCATCCGGAGGCGGCGCGTCAGCTCGATCGCATGCTCGATTCCCTTGCGCTGGACGATGCGCGTCGGCTGCAGGAAGAGCAACTCATCCGGCCGTAAGCCGAGCGCAGAGCGGACGTCCCGTGCGTACTCGTCCGGCGGTGCTGGCGGATGATCGAAGTCCATGACGTTCGGGATGAGCGTGGCTGACACGCCCAGGCGGGTGCTGATATAGAATCCGGCGATCGAGTTGATGACTACGTGGCGAATGGATGGCAGAGCCGGCGGAAATGCCATGCTCAGGTAATCGCCGATACTGTTCACCATGAACCGCATGCGCTCTCGGTAAAAGTCATGATGGTGACCGATGGTCGGAAATCCGGTCTCGGCGATGAATTCCGTGATAGCCATTCCCAGCGGTATGTTCAACGGGATGGTCAAGGCATTCTCAATGACCAGTAGCTCGAGGTCAAAATCCCGGGCGAACGCGTACAGCTCGGTCTTCAGATGGTCTGTAAGTTCTTGAATGCGGGCTGTCAAGCGCGGAGAACGAACCCGATCTTGATTCGACTTGTGATGGAAATGATCTTTGTCCGCTTCGCTCGGCCCCAATACCTCGGCATCCCATTCGTTGTCAAAAGCAGCCTTGCCGATCGCCGCAATCGCGGGATGCCTGAACGACGCTTCGGGAACGACCCGACTCCGCCCGGGCGGACGGTTGCACTCACCGGCGAAGTAAAAGCAGGTATGCCCAAGGCTCTCCAGGACCGCGGCCCACTTTTCCGATTCGAGCGAGACCCCGTCGGTGCCCGCGAAGCGCGTGGAAACGAAGCCGATGCGACGCGACGCAGAGGCGGTCATTGTCTCACCAACCACACCGATTGAAAGGGATGCAACTCAAGCGTCCTGGGCCGCAGCCAGGGCATGCGGCGGCCGCTGATCAAATCCATCATGCTCTCTGCCCCAGTCGAAACCTCAGCGCGGGTTTCGGTACTCAGGTCGATCTCGCAACGATCGCCGGAAACATTATGCAAGCATAACACAAGCTCGTCGCTCGGCGTGCGCCGCGCGATCGCAAAGATGCGTTTGCCGAAGTTGAGCACACTTTGATCTGCATGTGGATCGAACGCAGGCGAACCGCCGCGCGCTTGCAGCAGCCGCGAGAGCTTTGTCAATACGCGCGACCGCAATGAGTCTGGGTCCGACAGCTCGCCATCCAACTGCGCAAGTGCCAGTTTTTCCCGATTAATCGTCCGGGCCCGGCCGGTCAGCGCGACACCCTCAGGCCAGCCACGCGATCCAACCAGGCTGTGAAAATAGAGTGCCGGCACGCCTCGCATGGCGAGCAGGATCGCGTGCGCCGTGACGAATCGCTCGATCTGTATCTCCACAGACTCGCCCGACCGCGGATCATTCAGCGCATCAAAATAGTTGATGTTCAGCTCATACGGGATCTGCGTTCCATCTGCAGAGGCCTTCATCGACACCGATCCGCCGTGCGCGGCCGCCATTTCCGCCAACGATTGGATCTCGGCTTCGGGCAGGATCCCGCGCAATGGATTGACTCCGATCCCGTCATGAGAAGCCAGGAAATTGAAAAAGGCAACCTTATCGGAGGCGAGCTTCAAGCCGCCGGCCCAACGAGCGAGGACGTCCGCCGAGCCGGTATGGAAGGCGTGCAACACCAGCGGCGGCAGGGAAAAGTTGTACACCATTTGGGCTTCATTGGCCCCGTCTCCGAAGTAGGAGATGTTCTCCCCGTGCGGGACGTTGGTTTCCGTGATCAGAATGACGTGCGGCGCAACTTCGTCCAGAGCGGCCCGAAAGAGCTGAATAACCCAATGAGTCTGCGGGAGATGGATGCTGGTTGTCCCTGGTTCTTTCCATAAATAGGCGATCGCATCCAGTCGGATAAACTCCGCGCCCTGCAATACGTAGAATAATAAAATATCCATGATTTCGAGGAGCACATCGGGGTTTTGGTAATTCAGGTCTACCTGGTCGGGACTGAATGTGGTCCAGATCTTTCTCTCGCCGTGCGCCGTTGAGAAAACCGTCAGAAGAGGCAAAGCGCGGGGCCGCACCGTTTTGGTCAGGTCTGCGCCCTCGCCGGGTAACACAAAGTAATCAAGATAGCGTTCATCACCTTGCAACAACCCCTGGAACCAGGTGCTCCCAACGGAGACATGATTGATCACCGCGTCGAACATTAGCCTGAAATGCTTTCCGAGCTCTTGAACATGTTTCCATTCTCCGTAGCGCGGATCCACGGCACGGTAATCGATAACAGAAAAACCGTCATCGGATGACGATGGATAGAACGGAAGGACATGTACCGTACTAACAAGCCCCGCGAGGCGCCGCCTGCAAAACTGCATCAGCGCGGCGAGTGGCGCTTGCCCGGGATGCTGCACTTGATCAGGATAGGTGATCAAGACGACATCCCGCGCGCTGAGGCCGACTGCGCGCGGCTCCGGCAGTTGGCCTCGATATTGCTCCAGGATGGATTCGATTCTGGCGAGGACGGAAGTACCCAGCTCCTCCCCGTAAAGCTGGACCAACAATGGATGCATCGTCGTCATGTTCATGGGAATGCCTGGATCAGTGTTCGGCTTAACCAGATTCTACACGAATGCCTGACCGATGATCGGTCCAGGATTGATGTGTATAATCAGCACATGTCAAAGATAAAACAACCCAACTCGCGTCACTGTTTCGCTTGCGGATTGGAGAACCCCATCGGATTGCATCTGCATATCTACGAAGTCGCGCCGGGTGTGGTGGAAACAAGTTATGTCGCGCCCGATCACTTCCAAGGCTATCCCGGCGTCTTGCACGGCGGCATTACGGCCAGCCTGCTCGACGAGGTCCTCGGCCGGGCTCCCATGGGCAGCGATCCTTCGCAGCCGCGTTTCGTTTTTACAGCCAGGATGGAAGTGAAGTACCGGCGCAACGTCCCCATCGGTAAGCCGCTGCGCATCGTCGGGAAGACTGAAAAATCAAAAGGCCGCGTCGCGCAGGCATGGGCCGGGATCTACGAGGCCGACACGAACGAACTTCTGGCAGAGGCAACGGCTACGTTGATTAACGTGCCAAAGGAGCAGTTTGATATGTCCAGGCTGGGCCACCTGGGCTGGCAGATCTATCCGGATTGAGCGATGCGGGCCGCGCCCGTCGTCTTTTAAGGTGAGTATAATGGTGTCATGATCAGCGCGTATCACCGGCCCGGGAGTCTGGACGAAGCGATCCAATTGCTTGCGCGCCGCGCGCCGGTCACATATCCGCTGGGCGGCGGGACGGTTCTAACCCAGCCGCGGCCGGATTCCGTTGAAGTGGTAGATCTTCAGGCCCTCGGACTGAATCGGATCGAGACGAGGGGAAATGAACTCGTCATCGGCGCGACGGCTACGCTGCAAGCAATAATGGAATCGAGCGCGACCTCTGCAGAGCTGAAAGAGCCACTGCGCCGCGAAGCGCCGCTGAACATCCGCAATATGGCCACGGCTGCGGGAACGATCGTGGCGTGCGACGGTCGCTCCCCATTTGTGAGCGCGCTGCTCGCTCTTGACGCGAAAATGGAGCAGTCGATATTCGATCATTCGAGTGGCGAAACCCGACTCACGAATCTCGGCGAATACCTGCCCCTCCGAACCAAAAGTCTCATCATAAAATTAATCCTGCCTCTGCAAGTCAAATTTGCTTATGCAGCCGTGGCGCGCACGCCCGCGGACAAACCAATCGTCAGCGCCGCGCTGGCGCAATGGCCCTCCGGCAGGACGCGGCTTGTCATCGGAGGCTTTGGGAACTCTCCGTCCCTCGCCATGGACGGAACTGAAGCAGACGGTCTCGAGACCGCCGCCCGCAATGCCTGTCACGAGGCGACGGACGATTGGGGCAGCGCGGAATACCGCATGGATATTGCCGCGAGGCTGACCGCGCGCTGTGCGCAGTCGATCGGTGCCCTTCGATGAATCCTGCTGCGCGAAATCAATGGCTCGCCCCAATTCACCGCGGCGATTGCATTGACCTGCTCGCCACCCTGCCCGAATCTTCGGTGGATCTGGTGTTTGCCGACCCACCCTACAACCTGCAGTTACGCAACGAGCTTTTTCGCCCTAATCGGACGAAGGTCGCTGGGGTTGACGACCGTTGGGACAAATTCTGCAGCTTCGAGGAATACGATTTATTCACCCGCA
>DASXQN010000277.1:0-8085 GCA_036507155.1 Anaerolineales bacterium | reverse complement strand
GATGGTTATTCCCAACTCACGTGCGCGTTGAAACAGCGCAGGGTGCCACTCATAAGGCGTGCAGGCCTCCTGATACAGCCGATACAGCGTGTACCCGTCCCAGATCCCACCTTTGATTTTGAACTCAGGATTGTCGCAATCGATCGTGATGGTATCTGCCGTATAGGTCTGCAGTTTGATGGCATCGGCACCTGTTTTCGCGGCCGCCTCGATTGTTTTAACGGCACGTTCCAAGCTGCCGTTATGGTTGGCCGAAATCTCGCAGACGACATACGGTGGATGCTGCCGACCAATTGGTCGGCCATTGATGATGATCACGGGCTCAGTCATGGTGTTTTCTTTTGTCGTGGTCATTGCGCGCTTGGGCCTTGATCCGCATTACTCATGCAAGAGTCTTCGGTATATACAAAATCCGGGTTCGTCCTCGCAAGCTTCGCAGCGGAATCCATGCGATTCGAAGATTCGCCGGGAGGCCAAGTTCTCAACCCTGACGATTGCGCATGTGTCTGCGTTCTGGTAAGTCGCTTTCAAGTATTCGCAACCCATGCCTACTATAGAGTGACCTAGGCCGCGCCCTCTCGACCCGGGCGCAACCATGAAGTTGACAGCGAAGGTTCCTGGTTTCCCTTGATCAAACCTTATCATGCCGACCGACATCTGTTGTTCGAGTGCAATCAGGATTTCACTGACGGGATTTGCTAGCAGGGCTGTATACCACGCCTCGTGATGATCCCAGGAAATGACATCTGTCGTGCGGGAATTGCGCCGCGTGATTTCGTCGTTGCGCCACGACCATAGATCGCGGCTGTCGGCCAGAGTCGCCCTGCGCAGAATTACGGTCAAGGTTGATGCCCGATGGTTTCGACTGAAGGTATCAGAGCCCGGAGTGCTTCCCATACGCGGTGGGTGCCCCGACCGTCTACAATCCTCGAGGCCTCGACGGCCATTCGTGTTCGCGCTCCGGCGTCGTCCGCAAGCACCAAAAATGACGCCACAACTTCATGAAGATGGGCGTCGGTCACACCAAACACGACCTTAGCAGCTCCCGCCTCATGCAGGCCCAAGGCACTTGCGCGTTGATTGTCGGCCAAGACCATGACGATAGTTGGCAACCCCAAGCAGCACCGTTCCCAGCTTGTTTGGCCGCCCGCGCCGATCGCCAAGTCTGCAGTTTGCATCAGTCCGGCCATATCCGGCGGATTGATGTGCAGTTTCAGGCGACGGTCACTGATGGCAAGTGTTTCAAGGGTGGCGCGGCTTTCGGCAATCGGCCCAATGACGACGTCGAATTGGACTTGCACCTTCGTTGCTAAGAGTCTGGCCATGACCCGCGCCGTGGTTCCGTCGACATCTGTGAGGCCGAGTGAAACGAGAACCCGGCCAAGAGGCCCACCCGTCGAGCGCTGCCCCATTGACTTCTTGCGCAGTCTGGCAAATTCGGGTCGCAATAGAGCGTAACGTGGTCCAGCCAGGACAAGCGCGTGGTGAGGTATCAAGCCGTGATAGTTCGCGATTGAGCCCCCCCAGGATGGGTCGATCAATGCATCGCAATCGTGTGGACGGTCTGCGAGATCATCGATCACCACAATGTTGGCGACCCTGGGTCGAAAAGTGCGTTCCACTTTGCTATCGATTTCGTAGGAATCAAAGACGATAGCGTCCAAACTCTCAGACCACGCTTCGGTTTCCGCAAGAGTTACGACGGTCGTCACTGCAAATTCGGCTTGCTCTAAAGATGGCAGGAGCTGCCAAGCTTCGGCGTTGACCGCCAACCGAACGGCGACGCCTTGGCGTTTCATCTCGCTCGCAAGCGTTAAGCATCGCATCACGTGCCCACCGCCAATGCGGTGCGACGCACGACAAACGAAGCCGACAGTTGGCCCGGACTTTGGCACACATTTTGACTTGAGCGCCTGCATTTCTCCGTCCCGCATTGGGCGAAGCCAGCGTAGTTCGAGAAGCGATACTGTCAAACTCCAACCGCCGCGGCCAGGCGCGGGTAGCTCAAAGTGCGGGAGGCGCTACCGTGTTATGGCGTGCTTGGCATTAATTGCAACGATTTCCGGATGGCGCTTGAGGATCGCTGCAACGTCTTGCCAGGGCGGCCACTGGGCGGCCGGCAAGAGTGGCCAGAGCGCACGGAAGAATGCCAGATCCTCGGGATAGTCGAGGGTCCAACGATGGCGTGCGGCACAGCCGCCAGGTCCCGCCAAATGCACAGCCGGCGCGCCGGCCGAGCGCCGCATCCAGGGTCCCACATGCTCACGGTCGTATGCATCGGTCGCCTCACGTGCGGCCGTGTCGAGCGCCTTCCATGTGAAAGCTTCGCAGTCCAAGCCGTGTGGCCATTCCCGAGTCGCATTGTTGGATGCAAAGGAAGCCTGGGTACTCTCTCGTAGAGCCAACACCGCGCCACATATTTTTGGATCGATTAGCGGGCAGTCGCAGGTGATGCGCAGGACTACGTCTGCGCGTGTTGCCGATGCGGCGGCGTGATACCGCGCCAGCACGTCGATCGGATGCCCGCGAACAACGATCACGTCGGCTAACCCAGCTGCAAGTTCGGCAACGGGCGTGTCGCTCGCCAGGTTGCTGGTTGCAAGGCAGACCGCATCAATACCTGGCACTGCTGCGGCCCGCTTAAGGCAATGCTCCAACACAGTGCTGTCGCCGAGAGGCGCCAACACTTTACGCGGCAACCGCGATGAGCCCATGCGGGCCTGGGCGATGACAACCGTTCTCGTCATTGCAACACGCGTATCACTGCCGCAATCACATGATCCTGCTGCTGGTCTGTCATAGTCGGATACATGGGTATCGACAAAGCGCCTGCATAATAACGTTCCGCCTCCGGGAAATCGTCCGCCACAAAGCCGAAGCTCTGGTAATAGGGCTGTGAATAAACGGGAATGTAGTGGACGTTGACGCCGACGCCTTCACGGCGCAGCGCGTCGAACACTTGCTTGCGATCGAACCGGACCGAATCTATCCTGATCGGGTAAAGGTGCAGCGCCGACCGGCCATCCTGCGCTTGGTAGGGCAATTGGACCGGAAGCGCGGCAAGCTCATGATTGTAGCGCTGCGCGATTTGGTGGCGGCGTTCGACATAGGCTTCCAGCCTCGAGAGCTGGCTCAGCCCAAGCGCGGCCTGGAGATCAGTCAGTCGATAGTTGAATCCTAGATCAACTTGCTGGTAATACCAGTCGCCATCCGGTTCGTGCGTCATCAGGGAGGGGTTTCGCGTGATGCCGTGCGTTGCCAGTCGAGCCATCCGGCCAGCAAGATGGTCCGAGTTTGTGACGGCCATACCACCTTCGGCCGTTGTGATGATTTTCACCGGATGAAAACTGAAAACGGTGATGTCGCTATAGCGGCAATTGCCAACGGGCTCTGCCCGAAACGTTGCCCCTATTGCATGTGATGCATCCTCGATAATGCGAACGCCGTAGCGCTGCGCGAGACTGTAGATGGCTGTCATATCACATGATTGGCCGGCAAAGTGCACTGGTATGAGAATCTTAGGAAGACGCCCCTCGCGCTCCGCGACGGCAAGTTTGCGCTCAAGCGCACGTGGGCACATGTTGTAGGTACGTGGATCAATATCCACAAAATCGATTTTTGCACCGCAATAGAGTCCACAATTTGCGGATGCAACAAACGTGATGGGACTTGTCCAAAGCCAATCGCCATTGCCAAGCCCAAGTGCCATGCACGCCAAATGCAACGCGGACGTCGCGCTGTTAGCCGCAACGGCATGGGCCGCACCGCAGCGCGCTGCAATCGCCCGCTGGAACTGGGGCGGGAGGGGCCCTTGTGTCAAAAAATCAGATCGAAGAATAGCGACAACAGCACTTATGTCCTCATCGGTAACGTGCTGGCGACCGTACGGGATCATCTCGCGTCTCTCTAGTTCCGGTACCCGTGTCCCTGCTCGACATGCGTGGCAATCAGCGTTCTGATCTCTTCGACCGAGAGAAATCGGCTATTTGTATAGCTGTTGTAGCTGACCCCAAGCGGTGCGCGACCGACGCTGTGCATTTCGCAATAGCTCTCGATGGAACGTTCAAGTGATGAAGGCAGGATTGCAAAACACCTGCCCAAATCGACTGTGTTGTAGCTGTCGCCGACCGTGACCATTTCCTCATGGAGCTTTTCGCCAGGGCGGACGCCGACGACGGGATGCTCGCAATCCGGACCGATGGCCTTTGCAACGTCGAGGATCCGGTAGCTGGGCAGTTTCGGAACAAAGATCTCCCCGCCTCGCGCGTGCTCTAAGGCCCATAGGACCATGTCGACTCCCTCCTGCAGAACGATATTGAATCTCGTCATCGCAGGGTCAGTGATGGGCAAAACACCCGTGGACCGTTGCGTTAGGAAGAATGGGATTACAGAGCCGCGACTTCCCATGACATTTCCATATCGCACAGCAAAGAAGCAAATATCTCGGCGGCCCCGGATGTTGTTGGCGGCCGTAAACAGTTTATCGGAGCACAACTTCGTCGCACCATAAAGGTTGATGGGCGCCGCCGCTTTATCGGTGGACAAAGCGACGACACGTTGTACGCCGGTGTCGAGACACGCATCGATGATATTCTGCGCCCCAAGGACATTCGTCTTTATATATTCGAAGGGGTTGTACTCGGCAGTCGGTACCTGTTTCAGGGCAGCAGCATGCACGACAATGTCAATGTCCTGTAACGCCCGGCGTAGGCGACCCGCATCACGAACGTCGCCAATAAAGTACCGCAACATCGGGTATTTGCTGGGATTTAAGGCCTGCGCCATTTCGGACTGCTTCAACTCGTCCCGACTGAACACTACAAGCCGGCGAACTTCCGGATAGCGTTCGAGTACGGTTTTCACAAAAGCCTTACCGAAGGAGCCAGTTCCTCCGGTGATCAAGATCCCGCGGCCTGCCAACATACTGCCGATCATAAGCTTTCCCTGTGCGAGTCAAATCCGCGAGTCGTGTGATGATCCGTCTCATGTGTGAGATGCCGGGCGACCCATCCTTTGGGCCAGCGCGGATGCCGCTCATCATCACATAGCAGCGAGTGCCTTAGCCTACCGCAACCTCCCCCTAGTGCCAATCGCCGTCGCGATTCCCGGACATCAAAGTGGAGATCATCCTAGACTATAGACTGATCAACATTGCCGAGGAGGGCGACGACGCTGGCGTGCGCCTCGGCGAGCAGGTCGCCAAAGATAGGATCGCGGCGCGCATCGGGCCGGACACGCGCATGGCGGTGGTGGGGAGCCTTCGTATTTCGCGAGACGGCCGAGGCCAAAGAAGCCGCAAGACCTTATGGCTCACGACTGCATCAATCTTCGATTGCCGAGCTACGCGGACTCTACGCAAGGGAGTTCGAGAAGCGCGAGCGCGAGCTCAAGTTGGGCCACGGCAGTGGGTGGATGCCTGCGCCGAGCGCGAGAAGCATGGGCTCGGGTAGATGTGGTGCTCTCTCACCACCGCGCCAAGGCTGGGGCGGTGCAAATGCACCAGCGTATCGGGGGGCGCGGGGCATGGCTTGCCCGAATAGTGTCTTGCCGGGTTACCGCCGGGCGCCGGGCGAGCGGCGAGGCGAAGTCAACGCCACGCTACGCGGCGAGCTGCTGGCGATCCTCGATATCGCCAGCGGTGGGAACGCGCCAAGAACTGCCGTACCCGGAGTTATAACAAACGCGGTCGCAGGCCTCCGCAGCCAGCCTTAAGATATTGAAATATATAGTGAAAGACAAAATCACCGTTAAGTCACTTTTGTTGCACAATCGCTGCGGGGTCTCGCTGGGTCCTCTGCGCGGACGTGGGAATTTTGGATGCGACTGCGGGTTCGGCCAGGTCGGCGTTTGTCCACGCGCGCTGGTCGTCAAGCTTGGGTGCCATCACCGGATCCGTCGAGATCCGCACAGTCTTTCTATCGCGCCGTCTCGCTAGGTGTGCAGAGAAGTCTGCGGTGCGACTGCGCAGGCCACCAGCGTGCATCGCGTCATGGTCGTATCCGGCGGTGCGCATCGAGCTATCCGCACCGCCCAATGCTGATCGCGATCACCGGCGCACTCACCGCACAGCCACCCTGACCGGCGCGGCCATCATGCCGCTCAAGCCCGCTTTCCCAACCGCAAACGCGTTCCCAACCGTTCCGACATGCCCCGCTGTCGACCCGGCCGATGACGCACGTTCGATCTTCACGAAGATCGTCTCGGCGAATAGAAAGGGCAAGAAGCTGGGCGCCAGACGCCGCGCGAAGAGGCGTTGCGGTTATCGAAACGCGGCGACCCTCGCCGCCTGCTCCAGAATAACGCGGGCATTGTCGAGATCGGGCGTTCCAGCGGGTTCTCCCTTTATCTGCACATTCGGACTAGACCAGACCGGTAGGCGCGGACAGCCTCCACAGCTCTCCTTGTAGCTCATGATGTCCCGCCACTTGGTGCCGTTGACGTACCCATGCCCATAGGGGAACGGCGCCAACGCCTTATCGATCGCGAGGTCATGACGCGCCCCGATCAGATGCCCGATCTCGTGCGCGAGGGTGTAGGTTGACGCGGCGCAGCCATGGTGCACAACGGCGAACGCCTCGTCCGCATCGGCGTGGACTCTGGTGGCCAAGCCACAGCCTTGTGGATCGTCTACGATCAGGATTCCGACGTCTGCGCGAAATTTGTTGCGCAGGTCGTGCACCTCCTCCATGTACCCATCGCCCTTGTCCGCGAAACGCCAGACATGGTCAAAATGCGCTCCCTCTTCGACATAGTTCGTCTTATAGGCGTGCACCAGTCGCAGCTTAATATGGCCGAGACCGCTCATTCGAAAGGATTCATTGCCCTCCTCGACGGCAAGCTCAATAAGCTCTCTCGTGATGTCGTTGTAGTTGGCTGCGGCCTTCGGGGTGTAGGCGACAATAAGGTCAATGACGATATCGGAGCGCCGCGGCTCGGGGCTTTTTGCGGTCGCGGGTTTCTTCCGGGCCTCAGTTGGACCTCTCCGCGTTGACTCAGCCGTTCTGATCACGCTTCCACCGCCTTGTTTCGGAAGCGGATCGTCGCGCAGGTTTGGATCGTTGCGGCGGAGACGGGGAGGCGCCGGCGCGTGCTCAGCGGGCATGCGCTCTTCGCTCATTTCGACGACAGCATAGATCGAGCCACCGAGGTGACGGATCGAGTAAAGATGACCGCGATGCTGGGCTGTCCCCGCCATCCTGCCGTTCGGCCACCATATGAGCGTGACGGGGACATCTGACTCGTCCAAGGGACCTCGCCAGATAGCTTTGTCGCCCTTTATCTCGATGTTGGTGCGTGTGATCCCCTTGTTTCCGCCCCCACCGAGAGGAACGGCAATTTTCACCGGTTCGGTCGGGCAATTCGCGTCACCGATCAGTGCATGCTCGAGAACAGCAGGGTGCGGCCCGATCAGCACCTTGACGCTTGTGGCCGCAGAAATGGTTTTGGCGCGATCAACGAGAACCTTTTGCTGCTCGGTGAGCTGCGTATCGGACGGCGCATCGCGCATGATTTGGTCCGAATCCGCGCCGAGCTCGATCACCAGGAAGCCCCGACCCGCGGCAGCCTTCTTTACCGCCTCCACGTCTTGCTTCCGCACGCTCCATTTCTCCGCGCGCGTCATCGGGAGGGCGATAGAGGATAGAACGTACTGCTGGAGAGCCCGGAACAACACACGCACGCGCGATCCTCTTGTCCCCGGCGCTATGATGAGATCAGCATTGTCGGTTGTAACAGGCCCCGACGTCTGCGAGGAACAGCATTGCCGCGCCTGCGCGTTCCAGGCAAAGCCGTTGGCGCAAGCCTTGAAACAGGAGAGGTTCTTGTTGGTGAGGATCTGGAGCGATTGGCCGCTCTGCTGACCGGGGCATACCGAGCAAGTGGCTCCGTCACGCACACCAAGGCATGCAACGTAGCGCGGCGCCGCCACGCTGCTGGCTGGGATCTGGCAGGCCTTGTAGCAGCCGCTCGGCTGCGCCAAAGATGGAGCAGAAGCCAACAACGCAATGAAGGTCATCACAGTCATTCCAGCTGCCGCCAGTGCAACTGAAATACGGGAGGGCATCATGTTTTCCTCGACGTCACTTC
>DASXQN010000276.1:0-2806 GCA_036507155.1 Anaerolineales bacterium | reverse complement strand
ATCGCCTCGGCCGCGAGGTGACGGCCGATGAGGTCAGCACGGGATCGTCCCCGGTGGAAGCCTAGTCCGAATGGAAGAGCCTTAACCACCAAGCTTTTATCGCGCCGATCGCGAAGCACGTGTGCCCGCCAGGGTATCCCGTAGCGCCTGTCCCGAACGAAGTGAGGGGAAGCGGAGGGAGCGGAGCGCAGCGAAGTCGAGGCGGCGCCTTGATGGCATGGCGCTTCGTCTGCGCCCTGCGGGCTCCGCTCAGCGCGATGGATTCGGCTTTATCGCGCCGAGCGGAGCGTAGCGCAGTCGAGGCGGCGCTTCGACAGCCCGATGCCGTAAGGGCCGCCTCGCTCTCGTTGTCCAAAAGTAATCTCCATCTCGAAAGGGTCATATGTCTCGTAATCGCACCATTGTCGTCACGGCTGGCATCATGCTCAGCCTGTTCCTCGCTTCCATGGAAGCCACCGTGGTGGCCACCGCCATGCCGACCATCGTCGGTCAACTGGGCGGGCTGGAACATTACTCGTGGGTGTTCTCCGCGTTCATGCTGTCTTCCACTACGGTCGTGCCGCTGTTCGGCAAACTTTCCGATATCCACGGCCGCCGCAAGTTGTACGCCATCGCCATGGTGCTCTTCATCGCCGGCTCCGTGCTGTGCGGATTGGCCGGCAGCATGACGCAGCTCATCCTGGCGCGCGTCCTGCAGGGCATCGGCGCGGGCGGGATCGTGCCGCTGGCGTTCATCCTGATCGGCGAAATGTTCTCGCTCGAACAGCGCTCCAAAATGCAGGGACTGTTCTCCGGCGTGTGGGGCGTCTCGTCGATCGCCGGGCCGCTGCTGGGCGGCCTCATCGTCGATCAGTTCTCATGGCATTGGATCTTCTTCATTAATGTGATCCCGGGGTTGATCGCCGGGGCGCTGGTCACGCTCGGGTGGCGCGACCATGCCCGCAGTCCCGTGAGACCCGCCGTGGACTACGCGGGCGCGGCCTTGTTAACCGCGGGCATCGTCATTCTCCTGCTCGGCTTGATGGACTTCGGCACATCCACCAGCTGGATCCTGATCGCCGCGTCCATCGCGCTGTTGGCCATGCTGTGGCGCGTCGAACGCCGCGCCGCGGACCCGATCCTGCCGATCCCGCTGTTCCGCGAGCCGCTGTTCGCCACCGCCACCGCGCATGGATTCCTGACCGGCTGGGCCGTGTTCGGGACGCTCTCGTTCATCCCGTTGTTCGTCCAATCCGTGCTCGGCGCGAACGCCACGCAGGCCGGCATCACCATCACACCCATGCTGTTGGGTTGGGTGAGTGCCAGCATCATTGGCACGCGCATCCTGTTGAGGGTCGGGTATCGCAGGCTGGGACTGGCCGGCACGGCTTTGTTCTCGGTCGGCGCGCTGCTCATGATGTTTGTGGGCGCGCACTCGAGCTGGGCCAGTATGATGGTCTTCGTCACCATGATGGGGCTCGGCATGGGAATGTCGATCCCGGCTTTCGTGATCGCGGTGCAGACGAGTGTGGAACGCAGACATCTCGGCACCGCCACCTCGACGCTGCAATTCAGCCGCTCCATCGGCGGGACGCTCGGTGTGAGCGTGATGGGCGCCGCGTTGAGCGCGCGCCTCGTCGCGAACTTGAGCGCTTCGGGCCTGGACGCAAGCCTGGTGACCCAACTGCTCGACCCGCTTCCCGGCGCGGCGATCGTCGTCAACGCGGGCGTGGCCGCCGCGATGGCGGATGCAATTCATCTCGTATTTGTGATCGCCTTTGTCGCCGCGGTGCTCGGACTGATCTCCACGTTCTTCGCGCCGCGTACGCAATTGACCGAGCGCGCGCCCGAAAGCGATCCTATCCTTGCCAGCGCGGACTAGATTGGGACGCTGATTAACGCAGATGGACGCTGATTTAATACCAAAGGATCAGCGCTCGTCTGCGTGAATCAGCGTCCGATCTTTAGCCTAACAAGCGGTCTTAACCACCTCAACGCTGGCGCAAGGTCTCCCGACCTGCGCCACAGCAGACCGAAGGTCTCCCTAATAGACCTTCGGTCATTCGCCGGCGGGGTCGGGAGACCCTCGCCGAGCAGATTGCCGCTGATTTAAGAACAAAGAATCAGCGTTAGTCAGCGTTAGTCAGCGTCCTTTTTTCCGTCAAGTAGAGTTGGAGTGGTATATTCAGGCTGAGATGCAAATCCACCTGGTCGACGGCACCTACGAACTCTTCCGAAATTATTACGGCGCGCCTCCCAAGAAGGCGCCGGACGGCCGCGAGGTCGGCGCGACGCTCGGCCTCGTGCGCAGCCTGTTGATGTTGCTCACCAGTCCGGGCGTCACGCACATGGCCGTGGCCTTCGACCACGTGATCGAATCTTTTCGCAACGACCTGTATGCCGGATACAAGACCGGCGAGGGCGTGGACCCGCTGCTGATCGCGCAGTTTCCGCTTGCCGAGGAAGCCGTGGCCGCGCTGGGCGTGGTCGTCTGGCCGATGGTCGAGTTCGAAGCGGACGATGCGATCGCCACCGCAGCCACGCGCTTCAAGGACGACAAGTCGGTCAAACAGGTCGTGGTGTGCTCGCCCGATAAGGACCTGGCGCAGTTGGTCTCCGGCAAGAAGGTCGTGTGCTGGGACCGCCGGCGCGAGATCATCATCGACGAGAAGGGTGTGCAGGAGAAGTTCGGCGTGCGGCCTGCCTCGATGCCGGACTGGCTGGCGCTGGTCGGCGACACGGCCGACGGCTATCCGGGCATCGATGGGATCGGCAAGATGACGGCCGCGCGCATGATTAACCAGCACGGCGCGCTGGAAGATTTTCC
>DASXQN010000275.1:0-4565 GCA_036507155.1 Anaerolineales bacterium | reverse complement strand
CTGGCCTGCTCGGCCTTCGCATCGGGGACGAGTATGTTCAGAACCCCGGCGCATGGTTCTCAAAGCACTGGCGGGTCGAGCAGGTGCAAACGGCGGTCAGATATCTCGTCAACGACATCGTCGCGAATTACTCAACCCGGTTTCCCAACGCGCCGTTCTTCGCGACGGGATTTCAGTTCAATTCCGAGAGCCCGACCGTCCGTGATTTTCAGCCGATGATTTCGTCCGCGCACGAGCGCCGCCAGCACCTCGAGAGGATATTGACAGTCTATCGCGAGCAATGCCTGCCGCTGGCATTCGTCGCAGACTTGTGTGGCGCCTCGGTACCCGCGCTCATGGAGGAGCTCTCCCGGCCCGATGGGGACAAGCCGCTCTACGTGGAATGGGCAGATGACGAGAGGCGCCGCGCGTCCCGGGACGCGGCGCGGGCACGGGGCGCCACCGTGCTGACGCGCTCGGCGCTTGCTACCGCCCAGGCGTTCGATTTCTTGCCGCTCCTCGCGCGAGACCGGCAATGTATAGCGCCGCGTTCTCTGAGAGACGAGCTGCGCGGCGAGCTGACGGAGGCCGAGGAGCATGTCAGGGACGGCTGGAAAGTCTTAGCGGCGAGCGACCAGGGTTTTGCGATCCATGAACGTGAGCCCGGACATCCGGACCTTGTCCGACGGAGGGACTCTGTCCGCGCGCTGTTGGAATGGGCTGATGCCAACGTAGCGTTCGTGCCGCGACCGCTCGAGGCCTTTGGTGATTCGCGATTGAACGGCCGCGACATGCGGAAGCGTCTGGGCGAGAGTTCCCACGACGCCCTGGAACTCGCTTTGTACTATCCGGCTGTTCTCTACTCCGATGATTTGGGGCTGCGCCGGCTGGCGGACGGACTGAACGCGAAGTCCTTCGCAACCCCGGCGTTTGTGCAAGTCGCCGCGGAGCATGGCTGGATGTCGGGGCAAGCGCTGGATCGCCTGCTCGTGACATTGGCCGAGCGTCACTTCAACAGCTTGGAGGCCTCGCCGGAGATGCTCCTGGAAGCCCTGTCGCCCGGACGATCTATGCGTGCCCGCGATGAAACCTTCGCGCTGCTTGCCGGGCCGTCCATGGATGTTTTGTCAGCGGCGCGAACCGTCGTCCGCGCCGTAAAGGCAGGTGCCCTGCGGACGCTCAAAATCACGACGACGGAACAGCTCGTGACCCATGGTCTTGTGGCGATGGCGCTCAAGTTTCCACTGCCGAGTATCCTTCGGGCGATGATTACTGTGGCCGACGCTGAGCTGGCGCTGCTGCAAAACGATCTACGCGCGGTTAAGGGCGCTTGCGCCGCGTTCAAAAAGTCCAGGACTGGATCGTTGCCGCGACTCTGACGCTCTGCCTTCAGTATCGATGCCATTGCCTGGCAGCTGATCGGCGGCCTTGGCAACATTCTTCGTGGCATCGGCCTTTCAAAACGTGACCATGACCGCTTCGTTGCAGGTTCCATCCAGGCGCTGAATGGCCGCCCATCGTCCTTCGATGAACTGACCGTCTTGACCGGAGCTCGTGATTTGTCCGGATTCTCTCACGGGCGATCCATTTCGCGCCGTTCGGCAAGAACGCGCAGCCGGTGGAGCTCGCCGACGAGAACGAGGTGCTCGGGACGTTCGAGATCGCCATCCCCGAGGCCGCGCCGGCCAGGAGCGGCGGGATCAGCGCCTCGTCTTTCGGGGAACGTCACGCCTTGCGAGAAGAAGTAGTTGTTTTCGTTTGTCGAATGACGTCGACGCGCCGGCAACATCGCCATTTCTACAAGGGATGGTTCGAGAAGGGAATTCAGTACCGGTAGAATGCTCTCTTCGTTGAATTGTCCCAAATGGTCTGGTCCTTCAAGCTTCCGCCACGGTTTCGAACTGTCGAGATAGTGCGCTTTCCGGCGACACTTCCTTGAAGGCATCTCCGCGCAGGCGGAAGTATCGCGTCCGCTGATCGATCGCTTTCCACCCGCGGCTCACGATCAGCTCTTTGCAATCGTCGCCATCCAGGTCGGCAAACGCAAAATACCCGTCCGCGAAAGTAGCGTCTGGCACGGGCAACTCAATGTCTCCCCTGGCCGGAGGTTTATCCCCTGCTGTCTTCTGATCGATGAGCTCGGCGAGGGAGCCGGGCTCCGGTGGGAACTCGCCAATGGTCAGTAAGTCGACATATGCCTGGTTGCGCGGGTGCCAGGCGAGGATTCGCAGCTCGGGGAAGTTTCCCGATTCGGCGCGGCCGGCCACGACAAGCGCTGGGTCGTAGCCGGCGCAGAGCGTCTTGTACCGGATCTGCTCTGTGCCGTACAGATCATGGACAGGGCGCACCGCTGGCATGAGGCCGGCAGCCTCGCGATCGCGAAAGAGTATCAGTGCAACCAGACGGTTCATCCGGCTTGGAGAGCTCGACGTAGCATTCGCGCGTTCCCCGCACTCCAATCCCGCTGATGAATTCGACGCCGGGTTTTATGTCCAGGAACTCAGCCTCCAACGGCACTTGGGCCAAGAGAGAAAAAACGTCCTGAATGAAGGCGCTATCCGGAATCCTGCCGATCGTGTCGGCGTTGTAGTATGGGAAGCGTTCCTTGCCGGCCATTGCAAAAGGGACTTGCGGTTCCGTTGGCTCCTGCTGGACGGGCGGTGGCGGCGGGTCGGGATGGGATCAGCGCCTGCCGGTGGCGTCACCACTCGCGGTGCCCAAAGAAGCAGCAACAGCCCGGAAGCCATCGCCCAGTCGTGGCAATTGCGCCGCGTTGCAACAAAGGGGCTGCCCCGCTCTCACCCAGCGAGGCCTGAAGACTCTCACCACGAACGCGCGGACAGCCAAAAGCGCGGCCACCGCGAAGGTCCCCCAGATCGTGATCGGCCACGTGATCCAGACCGAAGCGTTGCTTTTTAGGACGTCAAGGGCATTTCCGAACGTAATGAAAGTAGCTGAGGCGATGCCGAGGAACACCCACACCGTGTAGTACCAGGGGTGCTTCATGTCGTAATCCGCGCTGATTATCGTATCGAAGTGCCCTGGTTGCTGGGCGATTGTGGGTAGACCGAAGGTCACCCAAGCGCCGGTAGAAGTAACGCCCCGTGCTTCCCCTGTGGATAACCGCACCCTTAAGAATTTTCTTAACTCTTTCCCCCCGATACTATGTGAAGGGATTCAATCTTCAACCGGCTTAGGCGATCTGCGCGCGAGGGCAACGTTGTCCAGACGGACGTTTTTGCTATCGCAGGCTTGGAAATTCCCTTCAATCTTCCGGAAATCACGCCGAATTTATCGCCGCGCAGATTCAGAAGGAAATCGACAGGCGCCTGGCCGGCCCCCTCCGCTGAACTGACAATTCCGGCGCCGATGTTGTCGCCGAGGTGTGCGCGAGCGCGAGGGTCTGGTATCAGGTCTCCGCGGTCTCCGCCAACCAGTAGACAGCGTCGGAACCGAAAGCCAGACTTCGCGCGCAAAGTCCCTCCCGTCCTTCCATTACAATCGGCGCCGTGCTGACCAGGTTTGAACCGCCCGCGGATGTCGGAGCGATTGTGGCGAGGCCGGCCAGGACGTGGTCGGAGGACGAACGCGCGCGCGTCGTCGAATGGCTGTACGAGCCGCCCCGGCTCCGGCTTCTCTTCGTGATCATCCTGCGCGCACTGGGCCGGCCGGCATCGCCCGAGGACGCGGAGGACCTCCTGATGGAGTTCCTCCTCCGCGCGCTCCAGCCGCCACATGGCTTCTTCTTCTCGTACGATCCCGACGACAAAAGGCCCCCGCATATCGCTTTCAGATCCAGCCTGATCCTAGAGCTGCGCCGCTTCGCGTGGAGCGAATCGCACGCGTCCGCCAGACGCCGCGCGCACGAAGTCTCGGTCCGCAGAATTCCCGAACCCTCGCGTGACCGGTTGAAGCCCGAAAAACTCGCTCCGGAGGTCGAGGCGCGGGAACTGCTTGCGCTTGTCCGCGAAGCGCTATCCCCGTCCGAAAGACTCATCGTCAGCCAGCGTCTGTTCACGGACAAAACCTATGAGGAGATCGCAGCGCAGCAACGGATTTCAACGGTGGCAGCCCGCGTCCGCTATCACCGCGCCCTCGTCAAGATTCGCGAGCTTGCCGCCAGCCCGCGTGCCCTGCTGCGGTGGCGCGATCGATTGCTGCTCGCCCGCTCGTGGGGCGGCATCCCAGCGGCAACCCCGCCCGACGGCGATTCTATCGCCTGCACCGTGTTCGGGCGCGCGGTGGCGCGCAAAGAGCGCTGCCTGATCCAGGTCTACGCCCATATGTTCGACGAAACGGCGGAGGCGTTCCGGATGGCGCTCGAGTTCGATGAAGCGGCGGCGCGCTTAGGGACAAAAAGCCTAGCTCTGGCGATCAGCGCCGGAACGCAGTTGGCGTTCGTGCTGGCGCTGCCGGGACTCGCCATTGACGATCCCATTCAGTCCTTGACATGGAACCGCCGCACCGAGGCCGTCACATTCGGCGTCGACGTCCCGGACGATTGCGGACCCGGTGTCTTCATCGGAACCGTAACAGTGTCAGCCAATGGAATCCCCGCCGGGCTCATCAAGTTTCGGCTGAAAGTA
>DASXQN010000274.1:0-3329 GCA_036507155.1 Anaerolineales bacterium | reverse complement strand
GGTCTGTTCGAATAAATGCACGATCAAGGTCTGCGTGCGCTGGATCCCGGGTCCATCGGCGGCATGTCCGCGACCCGGTTCGGGCGGAGGCTGCTGCACGGACTACGAGAATCAGTGCGACCCGGACTGCGTGGACCCGGTCGAGAATCAGCCTCCGTCGATCAGCGGCAGCCAATCCTGCTCGCAGACCGGCAGCGGCGGCTGGTGCGTTGGAACGCTCACGCTCAATCTGAGCGCCTCCGATCCGCAGGGTCAGACCGTGCTGATCAGCGGGGATGTGAATGGCACGCAGTTTGCCTGCGCAAACGGAGCGACGTCGTGCGCGGTGCCCCTGCCGGAAGGCAGCGGCGTGGTCAATTACACGGTCACGTCCGCCACCGGTCTCCGCGCGGGGGGATCGCAGGGCTATCAACGCGACGCGACATCGCCGCAGATCAACGGCACGCTGAGCGGCACAAGCGGTGACAACGGCTGGTTTGTTTCCGACGTGGACGCGTCTGCGTCGGCCAGCGATGCGGTCTCGGGCGTGACGTCGTTTTCTTATTCGTTGGATGGGGGCACGTGGGCCAGTTACGATGGATCTACTTTCTCCCTCTCGGATGGCGAGCATACGCTCGAGTTCAGGGCGCAGAACGCGGCCGGACTGCAAAACGAGACCACGCAGACGGTGAAGATCGACACGCTCACGCCGGACTTGGAGCTGTCCCTGACGGGGACCTCCGGTTCAAATGGTTGGTATCGATCCGATGTAGGAGCCGCGGCCTCTGCAAGCGACTCCGGCTCGGGGTTGGAAGACTTGCAATACCAACTGGACGGCGCGGCTTGGACCGACTATCTCAACGCGCTGACGCTCACAGACGGCGTCCATACCCTGGATGTGATCGCCACCGACGCGGCCGGCAATGAAACGCCGCTTTCGCAGGAGATCAAAGTCGATACGCTCACGCCGCTGATAAACCTCTCCGTCACGGGGACGACCGGTGCGAACGGCTGGTTCGTCTCGAACATCCAGGTCGGCGCCTCTGCTTCGGACGCGGGTTCTGGTGTTGATGCTTTCGAATACTCGATCGACAACGGCGCATGGATAGCTTATACAACTTCCCTCTCATACACCGATAGCCAGCGCTCGCTGAAGTTCCGTGCCACCGATGAAGCGGGCAACGTGACGACGACACCCGCGCAGCCTTATGGGGTGGACAGCGTCCCGCCGGTGATCGACATGCCGGCTGCCTGGAACCTGGGGCAGACCGTCGACTACGAAGTGCAGGACACTCAGAGCGGCGTGGGCGCGGTGCGCATCGTGATCGAAGACGATCTCGAGCGCTTCCCGAAGCTGAGCTGGTACGATGCCGCCGTGAGCGAGATCCCCTGGGACGGCCGCTTCCGGGACGGGACGCGCGCGCCGGACGGCGAATACCTGGTGACGCTCAAGGCCACCGATCAAGCCGGCAATGAGAGTATAACGACCGCCATCGTCACCGTTGACAACAATCTGTTCACACTCTTCATCCCGCCATTCAATCCGCCTGCCGACACGCCCGCGCCCCCGCAAAATTCCGAGCCGGTTGGAAGTGGCAATAATTTTGGCGGGGAGAATAATGACGATGGATCGATTCCTGTCACAGGCTTCTTCTCCGCAGGCGGGCTGACGAGCGTGGCGGGCACATCGGGCACTGTGAGCTTCAGCAGCCAGAGTCCATCCGATTCACCAGTTACCAACCTACCCAATTCAGACATCCTGTGGGGTGCGGCCGCGGCCGTCGCCATCGGGGCCTTCAATGCCGAGATCCTTCGGAAGAAACAGGAAGAAGCAGCAGCGGCTGCCGAGCGCGCCGCGCATCGAAAGGGCAAGAAGGACAAGGGTCCCCTCAGCTATAAACAGATCGCAGCGGCGTATCAGGCGTCGCTGAACAACTTCAAGGCCGCCTTGAAGAACGCGCAGGCGGCGGGCATGTCGACGGCGCAAGCCGACGCGCTGCGATCGCAGGTGGCGCAGGAGGGCAAGATCGGCGGTGCGCTGGGCGCGGTGCAAAGTTATGTCGCACCGCGGCCAGCAGGTAAGGTGGATGCCGCGCCGACTCCAATACAAGTCATGCCGCCGGGGCTTTCGCCGGAGGCGCAGCAAGCTTACCTGCACGGCGGGAGCGGGGCCGCGGCGTGGATCAATCACAACGCGGCGCAATTGCAGGAACAGCACGCGCTGGATGTCGCGCGCCAGCAAGCGAATATTGCGGCCAAAAAACAACAAGCTGCGCAGACACAAACAGCGGAAGAAAAGCCTCCCGAACCATCTACCAGTTTGGCATCCAGGCTTGAAAATTGGCTGACCTCGCTAGCCTTGAACGGCCCGATCATCGAGCTCGCGAAGGAGAATGAAGTCCTGCAGCGCGGCGTCCTTTGGTACACATCTGTCGTCGGCGATTCGCTGCGCAGCATCGGCGATCCGGATCGCAACCCGCGCATGGCCGCCGGCAGTCAACAGATGTGGGATGGGATCAACGCCTGGCAAGGCATCTTTGACATGCGCGCGGATGCCCGGAATTACACGGTCGATGCCTTGAAGGAGGGGCGCTGGTCCGACGCATGGAGTGGCACGCAGGCGCTGGTGAAGCAAAATCTCGAAATGACTAAATACACCGCAATCGCGACAGGCATGGCGGTCTGGGGGATCGTGACCACGCCGGTCCGGATCTTTACTCACGATATTCCCGAATTCTATAACGCCGGGAAAGAGCGTATGGAAGGCAAAGACCGCTTCTGGGACGTGCTGCTTACGGGAACGAATCTGGCCGGGGATGTCAGTGCCACGTATGCCATTGCCAAGCCGGTGGGCCTGCTGGACAGGGCCAATATGAAATTGTCCGAAACCCTGTTCGGCAAGGCCGTGCCGGACAAATTCGTGCCCTATTATTTGAAGGATACTTTCCTGAACGGCGGCGCCAACCGAGCGCTCCTCAACAATCTCGTCGATAGCTCGAATGCGATGCCGTCTACAGCAATGACGGCCGCGTTGAAGCTCCAGAGTTTTTATCAGCAGATGCTAAAAATCAACGAAGAAATTCAGGCAGGAATACCAAAGGTCAAGCCAATTCAAGCCGTCACGGATTTTGAAACAATTTACAGAATGGCGGCTGAAGCGGAGCCCGAGTTGAGAAGCACAATTACAACGCTGGCTGAAAAAACAAACGGCCAGGCGCAGTTTTCTAGTGGGCTAAAGGAAGTAGGACGCGCATTACAGAAAATCAATGCGGATTATGAAGGCAATGCCAGTCGCATCACAGATATTGCGCGTGGCAGAGTGGTTTACCAAACCCTGGAGGATTTATACA
>DASXQN010000273.1:0-8481 GCA_036507155.1 Anaerolineales bacterium | reverse complement strand
TAGGACACTGTGGCCCTTTGATTTTCCTTTAGCCTTCGGCCGACCTTAAACAAAAAATCCAGCGAAAAACGCTGGATTTTCTGCGAAAAGCTGTAGGTTACGCTTGTTCAGTTATAATTTTCTTCAGGGCGGGCAGACCGGTCTTCATCTCAACAACCGAGTAACCCGCGGGGACGGCATCCAGAGCGCCTTCCGGCTTGACTTCCTTTGCGAAGTAAAACAGCTTGCGCTCCTTCCCGTTCTTGGTCTGGACGACCTTTGCGTGCAGGTAGTAGGTCACACCTTTCGAGTTTGCAAATCCGTAGGCCATGTTAATCTCCTTTTCCTGAAAAATTGTAGCACATATTTTCTAGCCCTGTCAACAAGGACTTTTAGGCATAAAGACCCTTAGCAGCCTTGCCGAACTGGACGCCACGCGCCCATCCCTGGACGCTCCGTTGGGGCTCGTCCCCACCATGGGCTTCCTTCACGAGGGACATCTCTCTCTGATTCGAAGGGCAAAGGACGAATGTGGAAGCGTAGCCGTCAGTATCTTCGTCAACCCGACCCAGTTCGGGCCGAACGAGGACCTGTCCCGCTACCCACGCGACCTCCCGCGCGACCTTGGGCTGCTCGGCCCCTTAGGCGTTGACCTCGTCTGGGTCCCCACGCCAGACGTCATGTACCCGTCCGGCTTCGAGACATGGGTGGATGTCGTAGGACTTACCCGACGTTTGGAAGGTGAAATACGCCCGGGCCACTTCCGGGGCGTGGCAACGGTGGTTGCCAAGCTGTTCAACGCCGTCCAGCCGCAGAAGGCTTATTTCGGCCAGAAGGACGCGCAGCAGGCTGCTGTGCTCCGCCGCATGACCCGTGACCTGAACTTCCCCATCGAGATCGTGATCTGCCCCACAGTTCGCGAACCGGACGGTCTGGCGCTATCGAGCCGAAACAAGTATCTGGAGGGCGCAGACCGCCAGGCAGCGCTGGTGTTGTTCAGGGGCCTGAGCGCGGCGCAAGCAGCCTACGATGGCGGCGCGCGCAACGCTGAGACACTGCGAACTCTTGTCCGCGAGACGGTCGCGGCCGAGCCGCGCGCTACCCTGCAGTATGTTTCCTGTGCGGATTACGTTACGCTGGAAGAACTGGAAACCATTAACGGCAAGGCGTTGCTCTCCCTTGCCGTACTGATCGGCAAAACCCGCCTGATCGATAATTTTGTGCTTGGCTAGCTACCTGCTGATAACTGCATTCAGCATTCTGCATTCTGCATTCAGCATTTCCTACGGTCCCCACTGCATTTGATAGGCATACGGCGCCAGGATCACCACCGGCCGTCCGTCCGTGTAAACCAGCTCAGCCTGACCACCCTGAAAGACATCCTCGATCGGCGCGCTGGCAACGATCACCGCGCTCGCATCCGGCAGCCACAGCGCTTCGTTCACTCGATCATAGGTCTCCGGCCGCAAAACCGTCCGCCCGGTGACGCCGTCCGGCGCGGATCGCACCAGTTGCAGCGGCGCGCGGTTGATAAAATCATCGCCGGGATCCAATGTCGCGAAGAAGTAATACAGCTGGCCGTCGGGAGCCAGGTATGGGGAATCGGCCAGATTGAAACTGCCATCGGGTAAGCGAATGCCGGATAGAAGTGTGGTGACTGCGCCGGTTGCAGCATCCACGCGCCATAAGCCGGGACCCCATAATCCATACGTGCTGCGACCGATGTGAAAGCCGCTGCCATCCGCCGCCCAGTTCGCGGAGCAGCAGATCACATCATCCGCGCCGCTGAGGCGCACCAGCGCGCTCCCCGCAGGATAGTAAACCGCGAAGGATCCGCCCTCGTAATAGCCGAGGCTCGTCAGCAGCTTCGTGCCGTCGGGCGAGTACCTGTACGGCCAGTACAGTTCGCGGGGAAAAGAGAATCCGTCGTTGTTCTCGAGCTGATTCTCAAGGACGCGGTTGGAAACGCCAGTGGCGACCGCGTAGAAGTTCAAGCCTCCCTGTCCGAACGCGATCGTCTCGCCGTTGGGCGACCAAATCGGATCGCCCAGGCTGGTCAGGAATGGGTTGTTCTCGTCCATCGGACCGCCGTCCACCAGCAGCCGGCGACCGGAACCATCCGCGTTTACGAGCAGCAACCGGTTGTTGCTCACGAATGCCAGGCTGCCATCCACGGGAGACGCCGAAAAGGAGTTGACGAGCGCGGGCTCGAACGTCAGCTGTGTGAGGGTGGTGCCGTCCGGCGCGAGGCGGAAGACCTGCAGCAGGCCGGCGCCATCGTTGTTGAGAAAATACAAGGAGTGCGGCAGCAGGCTTGGACCCGCGAGGGCCGGTGTGCCGCTCGGCGCGGGAGCCGTCAGCGCCTGGAATGTCAGCGCGACCATGGTCTCGACGTTGCCGGGCGGCGCCGTCGCGGGAGTTCCGAACGGCGAGGCGCAAGCCAGGATGGCCGCGCTCAGCGCCAACAAGCCGATGAGGATCTTAACCCGATCCATATCAGACCTGTTCGTATCTTTCTACCGGCACGACGAACACGGTGGCGCGCGGCGATTGTGCTGAAGAACCCAAAGTCGTGCGCATCAGGTCGATGGCAGCCTGCACGCGCGGCTCTTCGACCCCGATCAAAAGCGTCACCACACCGCTGCGCAGGAATCCGCCCGTGGAGGCAACGCGCGTCACTCGGAAGTCGCCGTTCGTCAGCGCCTGCGACAGCTGCTCGGTATCCTGATCCTTCACGATCACAATCACCATCTTCATGCTCATGTCCATGGCTAGATCTCCTCGAAGCGTTCGACCGGCAGCGCAAAGACGGTTGCTCCGCCCACAGTTACGGGAACGGGCGCGGGCATGGGCATCGGTGAACCTTCCAGCGGCAGCGTCATGTACTCGACGCGCTGACGGCATACGACATGCAGCGTGTCCAGCACCGCCTGTTCGCGTCCCGCCGGCAAACCGATCAGCAGGGTGGCGTTGCGGCGACCCAGAAAACCGCCGGCACTGGCGAAATACACGACCGAAGCCTCCAGCGGCTCCAGGGCACGCATGGCGGTCTCGAGGTCCTGTTCCTGCACCACGGCCATGATCAACAAACTGATTTGGCGAGCAGTCATGTCGTTCTCCTTGCGTTCGATTGCATCTTATCAGAACTCCATGTGGGATTCAACCTCTAAACGTCACCCTCCCGAGGGACATCGGGACGACGTGAGCGAAGCGAAGTGTCTAGCGACCGGAGGGAGCGTCGTTTATTCCGCGCCCGCCGCATCCCCGGCGGCGGCTTACACTGTGTCTCGAGCGCCGGGGACGACGCTCGGAGACTTTTAGGTCAGGGCGCCGAGTAGCTACTCAGATACGATCACCGCCTCGGTCGATGCGATCGTGACCGCTTCGCCGTTCGGAAAGATGACGATGGTTTCATGCAGGCCGCGCTGGACGGTCAGCCCCTTGTGTTTGAGTGTCACCGGCCACGGAAAAGGATTGCGCCCCTCCAACCGCACACGGCGCGCGTTATAGATCCTCACGCCCAGAGTCTGGAGGAATAATCCTACAGGAGCGAAGCCGTTCAGGGCGTTGCGTTCGCCGATGCCCATGCCGCGCTGGGCGTGGTAACGCTGATAAAAGGCGCGCGTTTGCTTCAGGCTGTGAATGACTGCTTTCATCATGCGCGCGAGCAGCGCCGCCGCCTCAGTGCGCAAACCGTACTCCAGCAGGCCTTCGCCGATCAAATGATTCCACGGGAGATGTACGCCCATCGCAACGGATTCCGCTTCAAGGTCGGACAGGAGCGGCACGGCCGGCGTCCCGAAGGGACGGTCGAAGCGCTTTGTGTCCAGAATGGCATGCTTGAGCATCGCCAGCGCGCGTGCGTCGCTCGGAGCCTGTGCCCAAAGCGGCAGCAGCAGCGTATGGTCCTGCGCGGTGAGATCCACGGTGCGCACGACGACCTGGTCGTCCGCGTCGACGCCTTTCACCTTGACGCGCGCCACGCGCTTGTACACATGCCGACTCGTCGCCACCAATCCGCCGCTGCGCCATTGGAACTGCGGGCCGGTGATGATCTCGGCCTCGCCCTTCGTCACGTACTCCCCAATCTCGATCTCTGGCCGCTTGGCGGCTGGATTTTGTGTGAGCACCTCGACTTGCACACGGACCGGCTGCTTAAACTCGGCCTTCACCCGCAAGATGCCGGAGCCGCTGCCCTGCACGAGGACCTTGCCCGCGGGCGAGAGGCCGGTATCGCGATCCCGGTAGATGTATAAGGCGGCGCGTTCATTCCAACTCGGCTCGAGGGTCGAGCGCAGCAGCTCAGCTTGCGCGCGCAGCGCTTCGGCTTCGTCGGCCTTGTTCAGTGCGTCGGCCATCTGCGCGAGCGAATCGGCTTCACGACTCAGCAGCGCGGCCAACTCCGGAGTGTGAACGAATGAAATGTCCACGCCCTGCGACCACGGATGCCAGACGTCAAATAGCGGATTGTCCTCAAATCCGGTCTGCAGCAGGTGATCCCATTGAGGCAGCCCATCCTGATCGACGTCATGGCTGGGTGATAACCAGGCCTGGAAAAAATCGCTCAACCCGGGATACACCTCGGCGAGGAAGGAGTCGTCCTGCGCAGCCTCATGCAGTTTCCAGGCCAGCACTGCCAGCATCGGCGTGGCTAACATTTTTCCGCGCTGGCCTCCCAGGCCGGGCTTGTGATCGATATCGCCGTCTGCGCCTTGTGTGGACAGAAAATTCTTTAGCAGGCCTTTGCCCAGATCTGTGGCAGCGGGCAGCAGGCTGGCCAGGTAGTACGTCTCCAGCGGAGTTTGACCCGTCCAGGCTGGCGGATAATCCGAGGCATCGCCCTTGCGCGAGAATCCCTGGTCCGGCTGGCGCGCCCACACATACGAAGCGTTCGGCAGATTTTGATTTCCATTAAAGAAAAGACCCAGCGCCGCCCTTTGACTGAAGCCGAGCGCCGCGTCCCAATCGGGATCGCCGGTCTGTATGTCGATCGTCTGCGCGGCGTCGACCAATTCGATGCGCGCGCGCTCGGCCTCCCAGGGACGTGCCGCGGTGTGCCGCGCCAACTCAAACGAGGCCTTGAGCGTATCCTTGGCTGCCTGGGCGTACGTGAACTGGCGCGTCTGGCCGGGACCCAGCTCGAGGTCCAGCGTGAGCGCGGGATGCGGACCCGGCCCGGGTTTCGGTCCGCCGGTCATGAAGACCACGGGGAAGAGTCCGCCCGTCTGCCCCGCCAGCACATTAACGAGTTGCTGTTGCACGGGCGTCAGGCTTTGGCCCTCCAGCGGCGCGAGTCCGCCCGCAACTTCGAGCGTGATCATGCGCGTGGCCGTGCCATGATTGGTGAGAATGACGCGGCCGGCGGCGGCGCTCGATTCGGGGATCCAGTATTCGGAGATGGCGGTCAGATTTTCGAACGGCGCAAATTCAAGCGACAGAAAGTTGGGATAAAAGCGGCGCACCCGCGGCGGCGAGGCGAACGCGGCCGGATCGCTGACGGTCTGGCCGTTTTCCGCGAAACGCAGGAACAATCGCATCGAACGCGCCCGCAGCCCGTAGGTGGTGCGGAGCGACACGGCCTGCGGTTCACCCGAACCGATCTCCAGCTCCCAGATATGATCGTTGAAGTAGTCCGGTGCGCTCAAGCGCGCGTCGGCCGCGATCGTCAGATAGAGCGGATCACCGGGGCCGAGAGACCATTCGCGCATCGACCTATTGTACGGGCAGTTGTACGGGGGGTCAAAGGAGGGAAGAGCGCAGGGATTAGGGGCTAGGCAGGGGGAATTGGAGAGTGGAGATTTGAGATTGGAGATTAGGGAGAAGGGGTTAGCGATTAGGGATTAGGGTTTAGGGATTAGGAAATAGGAGCCACTAGCTACGGGGAGGCGCTGCGGCGGGTAAGGGGTTATCTGTGCTAGAATCCACCGCAATTGCCGTCGTCTCCAGGCGCATACATCATCATCCGAGCCCCTCATCCAGCCTCAATCACTCCCCAACTAAGAACTAATCAACTACGCACTCCCCGGAGCCCATATGTCCCCCTTGCCCGCCGCACACGGAATGTATTTTGAGGAATTTGAGTCCGGACAGAAGATCGTGACGGTGGGCCGCACTATCACCGAGGGCGACCTGGTCAATTTCGCCGGGCTCTCGGGCGACTTCAATCTCATCCACACGGACGCCGAATACAGCAAGACCATCCCGTTCGGTCAGCGCATCGCCCACGGACTTTTGGGCGTGGCCATCGCCTCGGGCCTCGCTTACCGCACCGGCATCCTGCAAGGCACGACCATCGCCTTCCGCGAGATCCGTGAGTGGCGCTTCGTGAAGCCGGTCTTCATCGGCGATACCATCCACGTCGAGTTGAACGTGAGCGAGACCAAGGCCATCCCGCGCTTGAAGGGCGGCTCCGTGGATATCCTGGTAGACGTCCAAAACCAGAATGGCGAGACCGTCATGAAGGGAACCTGGACGATGCTGATAGCGTCTAAACCCTGATATGGACGAAACCCCGGAAGACCCCGGCGAACGGCTGCGCCGGCTGTTGGAGTCGGAGGGCGAGACGCTTCACGACCTGCCCCCGGATTCCAAACGACCGGCCGGTTCGTATGCCTCGCCGTCCCGGCCTGCTGGCGCGTCCCTGAGCCGACCCGCGCTGGACAGCGACAACATGCCTCTACCCCGCCGCGTCGACGAGATCGACATGGAGGGCACGCGCGTCACGCCCGCGGCTTACGAACCCACCACCAACCGCCGCCCGCGGCAGCAGGTCCGGCAATTCTCGAACACCAACCCCGCGACCTTCAGCATCGATCTAAATAACATCAACTGGCGCAAGAGCGCCGGCTGTTTGCTGCGCGGCATGATCGTGATGGCCTTCCTATTCGTCATTGTTGGGTTGTGCCTGGGCTCGATCGCGCTGTATCAATACTACTCGATCGCCCGCGCGCTCCCGGCGGTGGGTGACCTGCGTGAGCGCGCCTCGCAATTCGAGACCACGCGGATCCTCGATCGCAACGGGAACCTGTTGTACGAGATCCTGGATCCCAGCGCCGGCCGGCGCACCTACGTGCCGCTGGATAAGATCGATCCGGACGCGGTGGCCGCCACGATCGCCACCGAAGACAAGGATTTCTACAGTCATCCCGGCTTCGACCCCGCGGCCATCGTGCGCGCGCTGTGGGAGAACTATCGCACCGGCGGTCAAGGCGGCGGCGCCTCCACCATCACGCAGCAGTTGGCGCGCGCGCTGTTGCTCACGCCCGAGGAGCGCGCCCAGCGCACATACACACGGAAGGCGCGCGAGATCATCCTGGCCGCCGAGATCACCCGCCGCTATACCAAGGATGAGATCCTCGAACTATATCTGAACGAAATTTATTACGGCAACCTGGCGTACGGAATCGAAGCCGCCGCCGAGACCTACTTCGGAAAATCCGCCACAGACCTGACGCTCGGCGAAGCTTCCTTCCTCGCCGGCCTGCCGCAATCCCCTGCGGTATACGACATCTACACCAACCGCGAGGTTGCACTTTTACGCCAACAACAAGTGTTGGTGCTGATGTTCGATCTCAGCCGGCAGCAGCATTGCATCCACGTAAGCAACAGCCCCGAGCTGGTGTGCGTGGAACCGGTCGCGGCCTCCGACGCGGCCAACGAGATGAAGGCGTACACGTTCCATCAGCCCTACATCAATATCCGCTATCCGCATTGGGTCAACTACATCCGCTCGCTGCTGGAAGAGCAGTACGACGCCCAAACCATCTACCGATCCGGCTTCACGATCTACACCACGCTCGAGCCCGTGCTGCAAGACGAGGCGCAGCGGTTGGTAACCGAACAGGTCGCCACGCTGGCCGACAAACACGCCAGCGACGGCGCGCTGGTGGCGATCAAGCCGTCCACTGGCGAGATCCTCGCCATGGTGGGCTCGCCGGATTTTTACAACGACGCCATCTCCGGCCAGGTCAACATGGCCGTCAGCCCGACGCGGCAACCGGGTTCGTCGATCAAGCCCATCAACTACGTGGCGGCCTTCGAAAAAGGCTGGACGCCGGCGACGCTGATCTGGGACGTGCCATCCGAGTTCCCGCCCTCCGGCGACCCGAACGACACGCGCGAACCGTACCGGCCCGTCGACTACGACGGCAAATGGCACGGCGCGGTGACCGTGCGCGTGGCGCTCTCGAACTCGTTCAACATGCCCGCCGTCAAGACGCTCAATTTCGTCGGCATCTACAGCGACGACGGCATGATCGCCATGGCCAAGCGACTCGGCATCACTTCGTTCACCCGCGACGATTACGGCCTGGCGCTCACGCTCGGCGGCGGCGACGTCAGCCTGCTCGAGCTGACGAGCGCGTACGGTGTGTTCGCCAACGGCGGACAGCGCGTCCCGCCCGTCGCCATCTTGAAGATCACCGACTTCCAAGGCAACGTGGTCTATGAGTACCAACCCCAACCCGGCGAACAGGTCATCCGCGCCGAGCACGCCTACCTGAT